>CAYPBX010000208.1:0-4296 GCA_964409075.1 uncultured Candidatus Obscuribacterales bacterium | reverse complement strand
TGGAGGGAGGCGCGCGCCTCCTCCAGCCGCCCGTCGTCGTACAGGCTTTGTCCCTTTAGCACAAGCGCGTTTACCTCCTGCGGGTCGAATATGATCTGCTCCCTGGCTTTCGGTCTCATCTTTGCCCGGCGGCGCAGATTCTTCTCCATCAGCTTAATCTTCTTCAAGATCTCGGCGTTGTTCCTGGTCATGGCTGCCACATCCTTCCAGGCCTCCACAGCCGGGATCATCTCACTCTTGTGCTCGTAGGCCCGGGCCAGGTAGCTTTGAATTGCCAGAGGCTCCACGGCAGGATAATTTGTCTCCCTGGTATAGGTGGGATTGACCTGTGCTGCTGCTTTCATTTCGATGATGCATCTATCCAGGTCGCCACGGTGATAGCGAAGCTTGCCCAGCTCATAGTGAGCGGCTGCCAGCCGCGCGTCGTGCATGAGCGAGTTGCGAAAGCCGGTCTCGGCATCGTCCAGCTGCGCGTTGGCGCAGTAGACCTTGCCGATGTAATAGTGAATCATGGGGTTATCGGGAACCAGCCGGGCAGCCTCGATGAGCTTCTCCAGAGAGGAGTCTATATCCAGCGCCTGCGAGCGCTCGAAAAGCGCCAGCCCCAGGTCGCGTTGCGCCTCGAAGTAGTCCGGACGCAGGCGCGTGGCGCTCTGAAAGTTCTTAATTGCATTCTCCAGATCGCCCATCTCACGGTAGATCTCGCCCAGGTGGTGATAAGCATCCGGATACTTCGGGTTGATCCTGGTGCACTCCTCGAACTCCTTCTTGGCCTCGCCTCGCTGCCCGGTTTTCTTCAGCACCAGGCCGTAGTTGTTGCGGCAGTCGATGAAGTTGTAGTCCCAGTTGAGCGCTGTCTTGAAGTTGGTGATCGCTTCGCGGTCGTTGCCGGACCTGGTGTATGCAAGCGCCATCATGTGGTAGATGTGCTTGTTCTTCGGATCGTAGCCGCGCGCCATTTTAAAGGCCTCGATGGCGCCGGCATAATCCTCTGCCTTGAAGAGCGCAAGTCCGCGCTGGAAATACTGCAGTCCCTTGCTTCGTCGCGCAGGCTGCCCCAGGCCGCCATAGGGTTGCCCCGGGCTCCAGGACTGGGCCTGAGCTGGTCGGCCGGACAGGAGAAATGTCGCTGTGCAGAGTACAACCATCAGCAGGGAGCAACACACATTTTTTGACATCCTGGCGACCTTTACAACTCTTTGAATCTTAACCACATGATAATGGATAAACCTATGTAAACGCCCGGGAGCGCAATATCGGCACACCGGGCTCGCCTGGAGCAGCCTGCCGGCTGTCCTCGCCCACAGCGACCTTCTTCCTGGGATAATGACCGCCGGATGCTCTTCGGGTGCGCCCGGCGGTGGATAAGAAGACAAGAGATCGAATTTACGGGGTGGTGCTGGCATCTGCCTGCGGCAATTCGCTTGGCGGGTCGTGCATTGGGCTCTCGCACAAAGAGATACTGGAGAGCCTTTCGGTGGTGGGGCTCAAGGACTTCAGCGGCGGTGTACCGAGAAGCTACCTGCCCGGTCACAAGCCAGGCTCCCTGCTTGCCGACTCTCTATTGTCCCTTGAGCTTGCCGAGTCGATTATTGAAAGTGGCGGGACTCTAGACCGGCAGGATGTTAAGAGGCGCTATGCTCATCTGCTTGAAGATGGCGAATTCCTGGGAGGCTCTCCCGGGGCTGCTTGCCTGGCGGCGTTGAGACGCTTTGCCGATGGGCAGGCGCCGCTGGATTGCAGCAGTGAAGAAGCAGTTCACGACAGGGGAGCTGCCCGGGCCTATCCGCTTGGCTGCCTGCCTGCCGGGTGGGACATAACAGCCCTTGCCGTCGAGCAGGCCAGGTTTACTCAGGCAGACAGCCGTGTCTGGGCGGCTGCTGCGGTGGTGGCGAATTCTGTTGCTGCCTTTGTGCGCGGCGAAAGGCTAGACGGTGAAGAGGCTGTCAGAGCCTACGTGAAGCGCGAGTTCGAGGTTGCCGAAAGGATAGACGCGCGCTTCTCGGAATCCTGGGATGACGTGGCGCCGGATCTCGACTATGTTCACCCGGCCACCGATATTCCCTACTCGCTTGTCAATATCGAGCCGTTTGTGAATGAGGCTGTGCCGACCTCTGTCGGCATCTTTCTCATCTTCAGGCACAGCCTGGAGGAGGCAATCTGCCAGGCTGCTGCTGCCGGAGGCGATACGGACACGGCCGGCTTTATTGTCGGGGCTCTGTCGGGGGCTTATCATGGTGCTTCCGCCATTCCCGGACGCTGGCTTGATAAGATTGCTCATCGCGACAGGCTCGAGAAGGTAGCGGAGGGGCTGACCAGACTGTGGCAGCAGTAAACAGAGGAGAAAGCGATACGAAGGCGCCAATTTTTGGTGCGTGAAAAGGACAGGCGCCTGCCCGACATGGAGGTCTTTGACAGAATGATCACAACACCGGACAGCAGAATGGGAGTTGAAAGGATGGGAAGCCTGAAGGACAAGGTCGCGGTTATCACCGGGTCAGGGCGTGGCATTGGCAGAGCCATTGCCGAGGCCATGCTAACAGAGGAGGCGAAGGTAGTAATCAGCGACATCAACGAGGAGCTCTGTGACCGGACGCGTGACGAGCTGAACGACAAAGGCGCCGCGGTGATGAGCGCTCCCTGTAATGTTACTGTGACCGAGAGCATAGAGAGCATGGTTGATACGGTCATAAATCAATGGGGACGCATAGACATTCTCGTCAACAATGCTGGTATTACCCGTGATGCGCTCTTCATGCGTATGACGGACGAGAACTGGCAGGCGGTTATCGACACGAATTTGAGCTCGGTCTTCATGGTGACCAGGCCGATCGTAAAACACATGGCCAAGCAGCGCTTCGGGCGCATCATCAACATTGCTTCCACGACTGGAGTGCATGGCAATATCGGCCAGGCGAACTATGCTGCGGCTAAAGCCGGGCTCATCGGCTTGACCAAGACGATCGCTCTTGAATATGCCACCAGAAACGTGACCTGCAACGCTGTGGCGCCGGGCTTTATTGACACGGCAATGACGCGCGCGCTCGGGGAGGAGATAGTGAAGAAGATTCTCGAGCGGGTCCCTCTGGGGCGCATGGGCACGCCGGAGGACATCGCTGCCGCGGTGCTGTTTTTTGCCGGACCTGGATCCTATGTCACCGGGCAGGTGCTGGAGGTCAACGGCGGGCTCTATACCTGATCCAGTCATGATTCTTTGATTCCAGCTGTGATGGCGCTCGGTGCGGTGTATGACAGATTCACTCCCGGCTGTTCTTCTGGCGGGCGCCTGGCAGGCTGGAAAGACTACGCTTGCCCAGGGGCTGGCGATCGAACACCTTAAGGCCCAGTATGTAACCTTTAACGATGCTCAAATTTCGGCTTTGTGGCAGATTAGCGTCTGAGTGCTCGATGTTAGGCGGACTTACAGCTCTATTACCGACTTGCACAAGATCCCGAACGCTCGTAGGGGCGCGTTACACGGGACCAGGCGGATGCAATCCGCCCCTACAGGCGTACGCGAATATCTGCAAGTCGGTACTAGAATCCGGGCTGCAATTTGGGTTGGGCTGGTGAGTATTGTTTCACCTGTCAAAATGCAATCAATCGAAGCCGAAATGCGGCGGCGCTCTAGCTGCTGTCCTGGATTTCAAGTGACACCGGGCGGCCAGGACTCAGGCAGCCGGGCAGGGGAAAATTCCGCAAAGAAAGCTATATATGGATACTTGGCCGGAGAGCGGCATGCTATTCTATGACCCTTGTCAGACCGGCAAGCGGTGCCGGGCAGCTTGACTTGTTCCTGTCGTTTTCTGCAATGGGGGTTGTGAGGACACTATGGATGAGAAGGATGCCTTCGAGCGCGTGAAGAAGGTAACCGTTGACCAGCTCAACGTTAACAGCGACGAGGTCACGATGGAGGCTAGCTTTACCAAGGATCTGGGCGCCGACTCACTGGATACGGTCGAGCTGGTCATGGCGCTGGAGGAAGCGTTCGGCTGCGAGATCCCGGACGAGGATGCCGAGAAGATATCTACCGTCGGCGAGGCTGTCAAGTATATTTCCCAGCACCTGTAAGGCCGACGCGGTCCCTCAGTTGATGGGCGCGCATGAGGCTGCCGGGTGCCAGTGGGCTGCTGGATGGAGTCTATCCTGCGGCCGTGAGTCTGTTTATCCATGGCTCCAGAACCTGTAGTTGTAACCGGGATTGGCACGGTCTCAGCGCTCGGGACCGGCAAGGATGCTTTGTGGAAGAGCTGTCTCTTATACACATCTGACGCTGCCGACGATCTTACGCGTGTA
>CAYPBX010000207.1:0-5381 GCA_964409075.1 uncultured Candidatus Obscuribacterales bacterium | reverse complement strand
GGGGCTGATTGGCTGTTTTACAGTGATCGGGCTGTTTTGCGCCTTCGGATATTACGGATTCAAGACAGCGCTTCAGGCGAGATCTATGTTTGGCAGATTTGTGGCCATCGGCATAACGACATCCATCTGCCTGCAGGCGCTGATCAATATTATGGTAACGACCGGGCTTCTCCCGGCGACTGGAATTACGCTGCCTTTTATAAGCTATGGAGGCAGCTCGCTGGTGGTGACTCTGGCCATGGTGGGGGTGCTTCTCTCTATATCCCGCGACGGGCAGCAACTGGATGAAGAAGAGGATCTGGAGCCGGAAGGGCACAGACTGATTGATGAGGCGACATAGAATTATCCTTACAGGTGGTGGTACGGGAGGGCATATCTATCCTGCGCTGGCTGTTGCCGAGGTCCTGAAGGAGGATAAGAATGTAGAGGCCCTTCTCTATGTAGGGGCCAGGGGGCGTCCTGAAGAGCGCCTGGCAGCTGAGAGCAACATTCAGTTCTTCGGTCTGGAGGTGTCAGGGCTCCCACGAACGCTCTCGCCGCGCATTCTCAAATGGACCTGGCAGATGTGGCGCGCCATTGGTCAGTCCAGGAAGGTTGTGGAGCTTTTTCGACCGACAGCGGCTCTGGGTACAGGCGGATATGCAGCCGCTGCTCCCCTGGCTGCCTGCCGCTGGCTGGCGGTTCCCTATGGGATCCACGAGCCTGACGCTTACCCTGGCCTTGCCAATCGCCTCTTGGCTGCGGGGGCGTCTATGGTATCGCTTGGAAATGAAGCGGCAACTGGACGCCTCGCCCACCAGGCGACAAAGATAGTCGTGAATGGCAATCCTGTGCGCAAGAGCTTCCTCAAGCCTCTAGGCAGGGACGCTGCCTGTGCTGTTCTAGGACTGGATACGGCTTTGAAAACAGTGATGGTGACAGGAGGATCCCAGGGCGCAGCCGGCATAAACGAGGCACTGGCGGCGGCCTTGCCAGGACTATTGGATCTGGAGCCTCCGCTTCAGGTCATACACCAGGCCGGGGAGAAGAACCTGCAGAAGATCAAGGAGAGGCTGCCTTCAGCTGTGCTCAACAATCCACGTTATCTTCTGCGCGACTACTTTGCCGATCTGTCGCTCCCCTACGCAGCCTCCGATCTGGTTGTTTGTCGGGCAGGAGCGATGACAATTTCCGAGCTTGAGGTGCTTGGTAAGCCGGCTATCTTTATTCCCTTTCCTTATGCGGCAGCGGATCACCAGCGTCACAACGCAGAAGATCTGGCTTCCCGCGGGGCAGCCGCTGTCCTGCCGCAGGAGAAGCTCAGCGGGCGCAGCCTGGAGGAATCTATCAGGCAGCTCCTCACGGACAAAGACCGTCTTTCTCGGATGAGCAAGGCCATGCGGTCGATGGCCAGGCCTTGTGCGGCAGCCGATCTCGCTGCCCAGATTAAGGAGCTGAGCACAGCCTCCCAGGCCAGAAAAGCTCGTGCTGCCAGAGTTCCGGATATGAGGAGATGATTGCGATCAGGCGGGCTGGTGGGCTGGACTCACCAGGGAAGAGACGGAGGCACTGGATTGATCGGGGCCGGCAGCGCTCTCGTCCGTACTGCCGTTTACCTTGACTTCCAGCTCGGCAAGCTTTCTTTCTATCAGCTGGACCAGGCGCAAGGCCTCTTGATCTTCGCCCCGAGTGCTGGCCACGATCTCTTTGAGCTGTTGAACTGTGCTGCGGATAGATTGCTCGCCTGTAGAATCGGCTGCCGACATTGTGCCGCCCCCCTCAAGAAGCCATGCTGCCTCTTGCGACGCAAATGAGTTATATATGCCAGATTCCGTTGCTTGCAAAGGAGTGTAGCATAGACTCAAGCAAATTAATTTAAGAACTTTGTGGCCCAACGCCACATGATAACCCTTGAATGTGGTAACAATCCGGGGCTCTGGCGACTTGCCCGGCCGGGTAGTTTTTAGAAACCAACCGTGACATATCTTCTTAATAGTTAACAAGGTTGTGTCCGTTGCGACCAGTCTCCTCTTAAGATCTAAAGAGTCGAGTCTCGAATCAATCTGGAGAATCTCTGTGACAGCAGAAAAGATCACTGTTGCAATTTGGCTGGTTGCCGCAGCGTGCATTTTCACCCGACCGCCCTGCCTGGCTGATCAGGAAGATGCCTCTTTCGATCAGTCTCCTAGGCTCGGCAGATGCGAGCGCAAGGCGCAGAAGTGCTTTAACAAAGGACATGAGGCCCTCAATAAAGGCGAAGCTGCCAGAGCCGAGGGCCTTTACCGGAAGGCGATTAAACTCCATCCTGACGATCCGCGCTACCACAGGCAGCTGGCACTCTTGCTGGTCAATCTCAATCGCGGCCAGGAGGCCGAGCGGGAGGCGCTGCTGGCTTTGTCCCTGGACCCGGAAGACTGGCGAACGATGCTTGCCTTAGGGAGTTTCTATCACCTCCAGAAGCGCTACGATGAGGAGGTTGAGATCTACAAAAAGGTTCTCGATCATGTTCCTGCTGCGCAGCAGACGATCAAGGAGAGGATCGAGCGGTTTCTCGATCGGGATAGAGAAGCACGCGCCAAATCCAGCGAGATGGTGCGCAAGCAGAAGGAGCATGAGTCAAAAATGATGGAAGAGGCCCTGCTGTACACCTACTGATGCTGCCCGGTCCTCATTCTCACCTGCTGCTCTGCTTTGTGCCGTCTCTCACAAGGGAAATTCGGCTTCTCCTGCGACAGGGGCCGGCTGGCTACTATACTGAAGATGAGCGCATCGGTCGTATTGGCAGGACAGCCGGGAATGGATTTTATCGGTAGATTTCCAGATCTTGTTCTCTTCTGCGATCTCAGCGGTGTGCTCAACTTTGTCTTCTGGCTCGTTGTTTTCTGCTTCCTGGCGGGAACTGGGGCTGTGGTGTTTGTGGCCTTTTTCGTTTGGCGTGTCGTGCACAGGCTCCTGGAGCAAAGGCGAAGGAGAGATCTCGAAATACTGGCTGCTCAGCACCGCAGGCTTTCTTGGGTGGTGGGCAACCTGCTTGCTTGCGTGGATACTCTGGACCAGGAAGCCACTTATGATCCCGATCGGCTGGATGATTCGGCAGGAGAGCGCTTCGGCAGAGTCTGCGCGGATCTGGTGGTGCTGTCCGATGGCTTGCCTGTAATAAAGCGCCTGCTCAAGGACAGGAAGACAAAGCAAGCACGCTCATTCATTCTCAAGTCTGTGCGCGTGGCGGATCATCTCTCCTGCGAGATCAGCCGGTTTCGCAAGAGGCAGAAGAAGCGTATCTCGAGCGGAGAAGATCGTGCTGCCGGCGAAGATGACGGCAGTCCTGGAGTTCGATGAGTGGCGGCAAGATGCCTTTTTTGGAAAGCGCGAACTTAGCAGGCGTCAGACGTAAGCGTTGTGTAGGCGTTTCTCCCAACTCCAGAGGATCTCCTGTCTTAACGCTCAGGCAGTGTCGCAAGAGCGGTAGTGCGCGCTTGAAGAAGCTGTGAGCTTGTCTTCCCGGGACCCAGGTATTACACTAGCAATAGTAATGGGTAATACTCACGCGCTTATGTTCGTCTCCAGGCTTACCAAGAAATATCAGGCCACCGTTCCCGAGCCGGTGCGTCGCTTTCTGCAGCTCAAGGCAGGCGACAGGATTGCTTTTGAAATCGAAGAGAATACCATCACGGTAAGAAAGGCCAGTGACGCTGATCTTGAGTTTGCGCGCTCGCTCGAGACTATGCTGTCGGAGTGGAGTTCTCCCTTCGACGAGGAAGCGTATCGTGATCTATGAGTCCTTCGAGGTTGTAGTCGTTCCGTTCCCGTTTACGGATTCCAGGCAGAGCAAGCGGCGCCCCGCGCTTGTTCTGTCGTCCAGGTCCGCTTTTAATGCTCGCATTGGACACAGTCTCCTGGCCATGATCACCAGTGCCGAGAATTCACCCTGGCCTCTGGATGTCGCCATCACCGATCTGGCGAAGGCGGGGTTGCCTGTGTCGTCTGTGGTGCGGATGAAGATGTTCACTCTCGATCACCGATTTGTTTTGGGCAGGCTCGGCTGTCTTTCCAGCAAAGATAGCGGCAGGGTCAAGACTGCGGTGCGCAGGCTTTTGGGGTTTGTCGCCGAGTAGCGAATTTCGTAGCGCTGATCAGGCGGGCAGAGCAAGCTGATAGTGGTACACAGCGTATGATATCTCTCCGGGATGCCAGTTCGTAAGGAGCTGGCCGGCAGGCTGGTGCTTGTGGCTGTTCCTGTCCTTATAGCGGTGACGGCGGGTCTGAACATGATAGGGATGTGTGTGACACTCTGCATATAATGAAAGCGCTCTGGCACCGGTCTATATTTGAGTGAGTTCATTATATTATGCTATTGTTAGTAACAATACTGCTCCGCGCCATTTCAAATGCCGCTCGAAACCATTACATGCTCTACATTGGGATAACCGCGCACGACAAAAATGCACTGAGGGTGGCTGCCCACCGAGGGCAGCTGTTTAGTATTAGCCGAAGCATATATACCGACGAGCCTGACGCCGATCCTGAAGAGCTCGTTCGTGCAAACCTGCTGGCTATTGCAGGACGGCTGTTGCCTGACTGGCATCTTTCATACAGTACGGCAGCGACCCTGGCCCCGGTAAATGGCTTTGCGTTTGTGTCAGGTAGAAGCACTACTCATTCGCCCATCATTCTGCAAGGAGTTCGGATTGTCCGCAGTAAAGACCTGCCGTACCCTGAAGTCGATTGGATTGAAGCACCAACACTTGTAGCGGCAAGCTTGCAGCAGAAACCCCAAGCAGTGAGAGTAGCCGTCTCAAGCCAGCTTCAAACTATCTTTGAATGCTTGTCGGCATCGAAGACGTATCCGGAAAAGACCCTTCCAGAACCCAAGTTGCTGGAGTTGATTCATAGCCTCGGTCAATTAGATAGAGAAAGGGCGCAAGCATTTGCTAGCAGGAATGATTTGAAACCGGCATACTGGCGTTTTACCGAACTGCTCGATAAGGACCAGGTTGTTAGCGCCATTCAAATTGCTAGGCGCCGCGAGTTCAAGGTTTTTTTCTACGGCTGGGAGGTTGGACAACTTACCGGGCTGTCGAGTGAATATAGGTTCGAATATTCCCCGGCCTGGAAAGTCGAGCTTTCTCCACAGCTTCCACTAAGAACTCAGCCAGCTTACGAAGGAAGGCAAATGCCGGCTTTTTTCGAAAATCTGTTGCCCGAAGGATGGATGGAGAGTCAGCTGCAGGCAACATTCAAAATAGCGAAAGAGGACAAACTCGGACTGCTCGCAACCAGTCAAAAGTACCTCTCGAACTTGACAGTTCGCCCATTGAAATCCGACGCCGCCGACATAACATTCGACACGCTTCAATTGAAGCTATCTTACTTGGTTCCCAACTCGAGCACGATCCTTACAG
>CAYPBX010000206.1:0-5403 GCA_964409075.1 uncultured Candidatus Obscuribacterales bacterium | reverse complement strand
CGGCAGAGGATTCTTCCTCAGAATCTCTGCCTCGCTCCCTGAGCGCATGATTTATCGCCTCGTCCGCTGCCGCCACGCTAGGCTGCGGGAATTTGTTTGTAGTCTCGCCAGCGCAGGCAGGCAGGTGGTACCCACAACCTGCCACAAGCATTACCTGAGTCAAAAATGCAAAGAGAGCACGGCGAGGCCGGCGGATTAAAATGAACTGGTGCATCCAGTAATCGATTCCCCTCCTCAACTGTCGCATCGGCTCAGCATCACAACCCAACGACCCTGGATTGTAGCTGCTTTATAACCGGGGCTGCACTGCCGGGTCAGGATCGTCCGCTGCTGTCAACTAAGAGGACTGATGGGCCCTGTAGACGATGTCGCGCAATACATTGCGATCCATCTCACCTTTGCTGCGCTCAACGTATTTGATCTGCCAGTCTTCAATTGCCTTGAGAAGCTCGGAGAGAGAAATTCCTGCTGACCTGGCTGCCGCCAGATCGATGCCTATCTCGCCTAGAGCACCTATAGAGAACATCCTGGCCTTGGCTGAATAACCCTGGGAGTCCTGTAGGCTCAGCCTCAGGAGAGCCTGGTTACGCTCGGCACCAATCCTCTCGCGCACACCCTCTACGATCTGCTGAAACTTAGAAAGCGGTAAAGACAGATCCATGGGCGGGATCTTAACCAGCCCGTAATGAAGAAGCCTGTCTATAGCCCTGGCAGCCTCGAAGGTCGATACATCTCCCAGGGAAGCGATGGTGTCGGTCACCGGGGTCAATCCCTGCAGCGCGCTCCAGAGACGCTTCATTATTTCGAGCTCTCCGGCAGGAATAATGTCTTCCTCCTGGGGATCGGTGAGCTGACCGGATCCAAGAAGGCCCTGCCTGTCCTCCAGCCGCTCCAGGGGAGAAGCAGGTCCTTTCGGCAGCTTGCGCCAGGTAACCTGCAGGTTGTCGGCAGCAAGAGCCGAATCCAGAAGAAGCTTATCAAGCGGCTTGGTGACATCGCAGGAGGCGTCAGCAAGATCCGCAGGCGGCTGTCGCTCAATGAAGGCGTATATTCCTTCCTTCCAGACGGATACAAATTCGATGATGGCATTATTGCCCTTGATCTTCCCCAGCTTGGCCTTCACAATCCGTCCCTTTTCATACAGGGCGCGAAACTGCAGCGCCCTGTGCTCAACGGATAGGACTCCGGTCTCTCGACCGGTGGCCAGGTTCTGGAGCAAGATGGCAGGCTCGGTGGTACCAAGATGCCCGACCAGCGATTGCACGGCAGCCTGCTCGCCGGTGTGGCGTGCTCCGCGCTGGGCCGGCTTGCCATCGCTGGACTGACCGTAAAATACCTCATCCTGCAGAGCCAGATCGAGCTGCCGGGCAGAAATATATCCTTTGCTGACTGCCAGGGGACCGAGGCGGAGACTGCTGTCGAGACGGTTGTTCTGTTGCTCAAAGAGCATGTCGTCCAGCTGTTCCTGTGTGATCAATCTGGAGGCCAGCAAATAATCCTTGAGCCTGAACGGTATTTTGTTCTTGAAGGAGTGAACAAGGAAGGGAATCTTAGGAAAGAGCGGGTAGATAGCCCTGATCTGCTCGAGCCCCTTGAGCTCCTCCATAAGCTCTTCCCTGGACATGCTGCGGCTTTCGGCTAGACGGTGAGCAATCGTGGTTAAGGGCGTGTAGTTGTCGATGCTGGAAAGGACAGCATTTCTGCGCACACCCGACTCCACGCCCGCCTTCAGTTTGATACCAAAGAGTGTGAGAACCGGAACCGATGACATGAGGATCTGACTGGAAATGTCAGAGCCCTGATCGATCGGGTGAGCATCTCTGCCGAGCAACCGCTGAGCGTGAGTTGCCAGAGTCGGCGACAGATCGTAAAGCTGGGCCGTGGTGTTGAGGACATGAACAGACATTGGTCCGGTCAGCGTTTCCCGAACAACCACAAGTATGCCATCGGCCTTGATGAACATCAACGCTCCCTGAACAGTTAGCAGGTTAGGGGCCAGGCTGATTGCCCTGGTGATTACCTCAGCAGGAAAGAGAAAAGCGCTTCCGGTAGCATCCACAAGCACAGCGTCGAAGTGCTCGTTGGTCCGGGACAGCCCGGTAAACTCGTCGAGAAAGTCAGGACCGTATTTGAGAGCAACTACATGATCGTGCTCGGGACCATGCCCCAATCTTATGGTCGTCGCACTGTCGTTGCCTTCGATCTCCTGCATCTTTCGCCTATCGGGGTAAGCCGCCTGCCTCCATTTACGTAAACTCTATGCCCGCTTTCCATAACCAAGCTGTCTCGTGAAACTAGGCAGAGAGCTACCAAGATTCTTTCTGGGCAGCACCTACCTATACAATCACGGCGTTCCGCTCCTCCAGAAGCAGATCGCGTATGGCAGGCGACAACCAGCCATGCTCAACAAGGACATCCCCAAGAGGCTTGCCAGAGGTGCGCTGCTCTATGAGCGCTATGTAGACCATGTCTTCAGTAAGAAGCCCCAGACCCAGGAGTCGCTTGCCGGTAATGTAGGGTGAGCCCAGGGGCAGCTTTATCTGACGCTGGTTGAGAAGAAAACGGTCCAGCTCCATCTGAGTAATTAGCGAACTAGCTTTGAGGATCTCTCCCAGCGGCAGGTCCAGCGTCTTCTGCTTTTCGATCGCATCCTCTAGCTGATTAAGGGTTATCTTGCCAGCCGCAACTAAAAGCTGCCCCAGCCGAGGATGAAGGGCCTCTCTGGGCGGCATAGCGTGGCAGCCATCAGCTTCCTTAGCGTGTTCTCCTGATTCAATCCGGCGGTAAGCATCCTCCACAGAAAGAAGTGCCTGTTGCCCCTGTACCCAGCCTTGCGGTGTATCCATGAGGCTCTCGGCGCTCAGTATGCGCTTGAGCCTCCTGTAAGCCGCCTCCACATCAGCACGGCAGGCCTGATCATCCAGCCCCAGAATACACAAGGGGCAGATAATGCCTCTGTCCTGTCCGACCGCCGTCATGGGCATGACTCGCTTACCTACTTATTATTATTCCCCGCAAGAGCGAGAAATATGCCTGCGAAGCCCGGGTGCGCCAGGTACATTCTGATTGACAGCGGCTGCATGACAAGCAGCATCTTTCTTAACATCTTGACGTCGGCTATAATCTGCCAATCCAGGCGGTTGAGTCCAATCTCCCTGTTCGTAGAACACCGGACTTGCCTCACGATCGCATGGCTCACTCGTCGCGGCGCTTATCTTCATCGGTTCAGCCATCCTGCCTTAGTGAATCGTGATGTCTATGAGCTGGGTTAAAAAACCAAAACTCAGGCAGCAGGCAGCGATTCTAGCGCTGGTGTTTTTCTGCGGTGTCAGCCAGCATGCACCTGCATTTGCCTGGCAGCCGTGGAAATGGAAGCCCGAGGGCGGAGGGCAGGTCGAGCAAAGAGAGTCTTCAGGCAGCCTCGTTGAGCACCAACTTGAGGCGGAGCAGTCTGAAACGGGGATGGACGCAGACGATATGCCGGTTAAGCTTGCCAATGGCACGTTACTTTTAAAGGGAAGAGTGACCTTTAGGGTACCGAAGGGTACATCCGTTAAGTTGAAGCTGGCCCAGGTTCCCACAACCGGGCTTCACCTTATGGACCGGGATCTGGACGGCAATCTGCATCCAGCCCGAGTCGATCAGGAGATAACAGCACGGGTCAGCGAGGACCTTTTTGTTGGGGACAACAAGGTCCTGCCTGAAGGGACCGTATTTTACGGCAGGGTTACGCAGGTCTATCCCCCCAGACGTCTGGGCAGGCCCGGGCATCTGGTTCTCGAGTTCGATCGATTAACAACGCCTGACGGCAGGAGCTTTGCCTTCAAAGCTGAGGCGAACAATTTCAGGCAGTCGACCTTAGGCAGTAAAGCCAGAGGGCTGGGGATAATAGCTGCGCACGCAGCCGGTGGTGCAGTGCTCGGTGCGCTTATCGCCTATCAGATATTCGGGCTGGAGAAGACCATAGCGCTCCACGGCTATAACATCGCCGGCGGTGCTGCAGCCGGTGCCCTGGGCGGCACGGCAGCCGCGCTCCTGCGCCGAGGCAGTAAGGCAGTTCTGGAGCCAGGGGATGACCTCAATATGGAAATCGACCGCGATCTTCTCTTACCGGCAGCAATTGAGTCAGAATCCAGAATGCCACCGCCGAGACTGGAGGGCCTAGAGATTAACATTTTACGCTCAAAGGTTAGAAAAGACGGACTGGGAGGATATCTCGCCACCTACCAGGCACAGATTATCAACAACACGGAAAGGAGGCTCGACTCACTGGGGCTCTTTCTCGAGGATGGCAGCGGCAATCGCCTTTTGCTTGCAGAGGGAGCCGACCAGGATGCAGAGCTGATCTTCCATGTAGAACCCTACTCGATCAAGCAGGTTAAGCTCAGCTTTAATCTCGAATTCCCCAAGCTTAAGCGCAAGCTCGTCTGGACAGACCAGGCAACACGCCAGGACCTGCACGTCATCCCCTTGCCCTGACAGCGTTCGGGCAGTTCATACTCGAATCACCAGAGCTTGCCGCGGCCAATGAGCGCAACTACAGCGCCAAGAGGCGACCGAAGTTGCAGGAAAGCCCGGCTGGGTGCCGCACAGCTTAACAAAGACAAGCGCGGGCACATACATAAAATGCAGAGAAAAGACATGGTGGCAAATGCCCCTACTATGTAGTACTGCCTGGCCGCAAGAGGGAGATTCCTGTTTGCAGCTCAGGGTAAACCCGGTAGCGCAGGCAGTGCAAGCACTATCATTGGAGCACGGTTTGCCGTGTTAGACTGGGACAAATACCTATTTATGTGGACGTACGCCTGCAGTCTCAAAAACTGGCACACGCGCCCATGCTATCGGTCAGCGGTCGCTATGAATCGGTTCAAGTTCGGTCAAAAATGGCTACTTTTCATACCCTTGCTGGCCATGTTCCAGAGCTGCATGACAGTTGTGTTCGCCCAGCCGGTTAGTATACCTGGAGGTCCAGCGCCAGCCTGGAGACTCAGCGGACCGTATAAGAGCCATAACCTGTCTGCCTTTCTGGTTCACGGTAACGATCGCCTGCCAAGCAAAGCCAGGGAGATATTGACCCTGCAGGAAGGAATGCTCAAAGGCAAAGTGGTCGTGTACGAGACCAGCGAGGTCAGCCAGCTTGTGGTTGAGAACCTTAGCGATATGCTTGTTTTCATCCAGTCTGGCGATATCGTCAAGGGAGGCCAACAGGATCGGACCTTGCAGTTTGATATGCTCCTCCCGCCCCGCTCGGGCAAGGTACCCCTGCCATCCCTCTGTGTGGAGAGCGGCCGCTGGAGCGCTCGCGGCAACGAGTCATCCCAGCGGTTCAGCACCTCTGGCTACCAGCTGGCAACCAAGGACCTCAAGGCAGCCAACCAGGGCATAGGGTCGCAGTCGCAGTCA
>CAYPBX010000205.1:0-5416 GCA_964409075.1 uncultured Candidatus Obscuribacterales bacterium | reverse complement strand
AGCGCGATCATAGACGCCCATGGTTCGCTCTGCCGCCGCGCACCAGGTCTCTTTGTCCATTGATCCGGAACGGCGCCAGCTGGGGGAGTATCGCCCTTCTTTGATACCCTTCTCGAGATCTTCTGAAAGGTACTTCTCCAGCCTTTCAATGTGCTCTTTGTGAAGGAGCTTGTCTGAACGGTCCAGCCAGTCCGCGATTTCATAAACCTTGTGGACGTCCTTGAGACTGTTGAGATCAATCTCGAAATAGCCTTTGCCCGCTAGCACCTTCTGCAGCAACTGCTCGTTGCGGCGCATTGTCCCCTCGTCTCGCTCGGCAATTTCAAGTTCCAGGCCAGGTGGGAGTTTAAGCTGCATGCGGTCTAAAGCCACGAGCGTATTCGGCACAGCTCCCTTGGTCAGGAAGTCGACCAGCTTTCTGTAGCCTTCCTTCGTGGCTTCGCCAAACTCGGGCAGTTTCTTGAACTTGTTGGGATCATCTCCCGGCGCGCGCTCGCCACCCTCGGACAGCAGGCGCTCCCTGAACTCCTCTTTCTCCACCTCGTTTTTGAATTCCAGATGTTTTGAAAAACCTAGAATGAGGTCCTGCAGCAGCGCTAGTGGACTGTTTATATCTGAGCGTTGGTCGGCGGAAGGCTCAGCAATGTCGATTACGCGATCAAGAGGCTTGTGGCTTTGGTTTGCTTTATCGCTGGGTTGCGCGCGCCTGCCTTCAGGTGGCGGTTCTGCATTGGGATTGTCGTCCACATCTGCCCTGGCGACAAGGCTGTAAGAATCGTTGAATATGGCAAGCTGCTGGCTGTCGGCTGACTGTCCTTGGCCAGGTTCGACCTCTTCTTGCTTGAGGGCTCGCGAGAACGCCGAGCCGCTATCCCGTGCTTGGGCACGTGAGCTGGAGCCGTCCAACATGATGCCGTCACCTGTCCCGGGCTTGCAAGCCCATTCCCCTAAATTGCAGCCGCCCCCATCATTTACCTGGAAGTTCGATGCCGCAACTGTTGAGAGGAGCGTAGCAGCTGAATTTGAACTTTTTGTGATCAACAGTATCCCGGGAACTTTCCATCTCTCCCTCGCCTGCAATTAAGGATAGTTACTAACGCCGCGGGGCGCTCAGCGTATCCGGGAAGGCTCGCGCGCCAGACTTGGGAATAAGGAGATCTGGGTAGATTGCTAAATGCAGGTATTGATCTCACCTGTCTTCTGGATGGCCACGGGATGTTAGAGCGAAAATCAATGACTGCCTGCCTGCTGTGCGCAGCTGCCCTTGCTGGCTGCAGCGGTGGCAGCCTCTGGCGCTCGCCCTTGGTTATGGCGCGCTGGGAGAAGTTCCTTACGGTAGGAGCTACGGAGGTCAGAGAAGGGAAGGGTGAGTTAGCAGAGAAGGCGTATCAATCGGCTCTCAAGGAGGCTCGGCGTCTGGACGATCATGGTTTGGAGCTGGCAGTGACAGCCAGCCGGCTCGGATATCGTCGCTTAGCCGCCCGACGCAACCTGGAGGCCCAACAATATTTCAGAGAGTCTGAGGTAGCCCTATCTAAATTTTTGGCGGCTCAGGTGCGCCTGCCCTCCGGAACTGTGGGGCAGGTTGCCGAGCTGGAGTTGGCCCGAACGTTGCTGGGGTTGGCACAGATTGAGATGCGTCTTGGACAGTACAGGCTTGCCGGTGATTACTTCAAGAGGAGCCTGAAGCTGTACCGGAATGCGATACCATCCGGTCGCACAACCGATAGCACGACTCTGGCATTCGGCGTCCAGCCTGCGCTTCTGGGCTATGCTGCTGTATGTCTGCAGTCAGGTAGAGAAAGGGAGGCGATCGATTATCTCAGACAGGTAAAGGCTCTCGAGTCTGCTGTCGGTCTTACTAGGGTCTCACAAGCGGTACTTGTGGACTTAGGCGGTCTTCTTGCACCCGAGAAGTACGCCAATCCCGAGCTCAAGGGGTTGCTTGCCTCGCTCGGCTGTACTGATCTTTACTCCTTCCCCTTGTATGAGCGCTGGAGAGATGCGCACAGGAAGGGGGCTCTGGCCTTCCGGGTGGGCGACTATATGGAAGCCAGGTCAGAGTTTGCGACGGCAATTGAAGAAGCAAAAAAATTCCCGTTCGAGGTTCGGATGGAAGTATACAGCCTGGCCGGCCTGGCACAATCCTGCCAGGAGAGTGGCATGCTCAAAGAGGCGATTCTTGCCCATGAGGGGCTGCTGCCGATTTGTGAAGCGACCTATGGGCGTACCTCTTTGGAGACGGAGCTCACTGTAGGCAAGTTGTGCAGCTTGTACGAACAGCAGCAGAGCATCCAACAATTAGTGCTCATGGCCAACAAGCTAGTGGCAATTAGAAAGGAACTGTATGGCGAAGGGAGCAGCAGATTGGCGCTCGCTTATATGTCGCTGGCGTGCGCCGAGCAAGGGCTAGGAGGCGACGAGCATACAAGTGCTGCTCAGAGACATTTCAGAAAGGCCTACAGCCTATTCCAGCAAGATCCCGGGAGAAAATATACAGCGCAGGCGGTCGATTCACTGTATGGATTGGCTCAAACCTGCGTGTCTCTCAAGGAGTTGGGTGAGGCGGAGAGGAATCTTGAAAGGGCAGTGACTCTTCTCAAATCCTGCCGTGACTATTCAGGTAAGAACGAGAAGTTGAGGAGCTTACGGCTGGCGCTCATGGAGCTTAAGCGCAAGGGCAGTACGCAGGGCAAGGAGGGGGACAGCAGGTGAGATGGACTCTTAAGAAGAAAGGAATGCTTATTGTAGTCCTGCCGTTGGCGTGCCAGCTCGTTTTTGTGCTCGTTCTCATCGGACTGCTGCGGGAAGCGGAGCAGGATATGTGGCGCGAGGCGCACACAAGCGCGGTGCTCAGCCGCACGAATTCCGTTATCAGCCTGGTTCATCGCCTGGCCTCCTCCCTCTTTATGTATACAGTCACAATGAGCCAGCAATCTCAGGCTCAATTCAATCGTCTTATGCAAGAAGTTCCCCAGGAGATCGACTCTCTGAGAGTTCTTCTGCAAGAGGGTCCTCATGCCAAGGAGGACATAGAAACGATGGAGCGCTTGAGCGAGTCCTTGCTGTCCTATTTTACGCAGGCAAAGCGGATGGCAGACGACAAGCGCATGGGCGGCTTTTTTGGAATGCGTAGCTTTCGCGATCAGACACGTGTGCTTAGCGAAAAGCATCTGCCTGAGCTGCAAAGATTCTTCCAGAAACAGCGCCGCCTGGCACTTGCCGACCCGCAAACACGATCACGCTCCCGGGAGAATGTTATTTTCTGGTTGGTGTTTGGAGTGGCGGTGACTTTGGTCGCTGCTGTGGGAGCAGCGCTGCTCTATACAAGAAATGTTGTGAATCGGCTGCAGACGATTGTAGATAATGCTCACCATCTGTCCGAGAGCAGGCCGTTGAGTCCACCGCTGGCGGGTACGGATGAGATTGCCTACCTCGACCAGGTTTTTCATGATATGGCTGCCAAGCTGGCCGAGTCCGCTCGCAAAGAGCGAGCAATTTTTGATAACGCAGTCGATGTGATCTTCTCGTTGAAGGAGAATCTCATGTTTCAGCAGATCAATCACGCCTGCCTCAATGCCTGGGGTTATGCGGCATCTGATCTTACGGGCAGCCCATTGTTGCAGGTTGTTCCACCGGAGAAGATGGATAGCGTCAAGCGGACGCTTGAGAATGTGAAGGGAAGTGGCGCATCCTCACAGAGCTTCGAGGCTGCCATCTGTCATCAGGACGGCCATCCGGTCGACAGCCTGTGGTCGGTTATCTGGTCTGAGGCGGAGCAGTCCTTCTTCTGTGTGGCTCATGACCTGTCCGAGAGAAAGAAGGCAGAAAGGCTGAAGCAAGAGCTCATTGCCATGATCAGTCACGATCTGCGCACACCGCTTACCTCAATGCGCTGTGGGCTCGGGTCGGTAATTGACGGTGCCTACGGAAACGTAGGAGCTGAAGCCAGGGAGCAACTGAGGGTAGTTGATAAGAACGCCGTGCGTCTGCTCAGCCTGGTGACCGAGATACTCGATTTGGAGAAAGCTGGCAAGGTGGAGCTTGCCTGCGAGGAGGTGCCGTTGCGACCGATAATACTTCGGGCGGTGAGGGTGCTTGCGCAATTTGCCCAACAGAAGCAGATCGAGATCCACCATAAAGACATCGACATAGACGTTTTCGCCGATGAGGTGCGCCTGGAGCAGGTTGTCACAAATCTGCTCTCAAATGCGATTAAGTTTTCCCCGCCAGGCAGCTCTGTCATCGTGGAGTCTAAACTCGGGGATGATGCTGTTGTCGTATGCGTGAGGGATCGGGGACCGGGTGTTGCTGGCGAGCATAGAGATCTGGTATTCGAACGCTTCCAGCAGGCCCCTGGTCATGAGAGCTCCAGCGGCAGCGGGTTGGGATTGTTCATATGCAAGTCTATAATTGAGGCCCACGGGGGTAAGATCGCTGTAGAAGATAATGAGGGGGACGGCTCTACTTTCTGGTTCTCTCTGCCGAGACAGCCGCTTGCGCGGTCATGACCTCAAGCCGCGAGCTTTGTGAGAAAAACCGCGATTTTTCTTTTCATCCCATGGCCAACGTGCTCCTAGTCGAAGACGATCTCGAGCTTGCCAAGATGGTCAAGGGCGTCCTGAAGGGGCGCAAGCTGGTGGTGGAGTGCGTTCATGACGGAGTTGAGGCGACTGAGCGGCTTTGCCAGTATAAGTACGATCTGATCATTCTGGACTGGAAGCTTCCTGGCTTCTCTGGGGTAGATGTTTGTCGGCAATTCCGTGCCTCCGGCGGGAAGACTCCGGTGCTTATGCTCACCGGCAAATCCGAGGCTAGCGATGTGGAGTCGGGGCTCGATGCTGGGGCGGATGATTATCTGACCAAACCTTTCGACAATAGGGTGTTGCTGGCGCGTGTGCGGGCGCTGCTGCGCAGGCCGCAAGGCTTTCAGGAGGATGTCCTGCGCATCGGAGCGCTGGCGGTCGATCGTGTCAAGCATACTGTGTCCTATGGCGGCAAGGAGATTCACTTTCCGCCAAAGGAATTTGCGCTCCTGGATCTTTTATTGCGCAATAGGGATCATGTCTTGAGTTCGGAAGCTATTTTGGACAGGGTATGGACGGCTGAATCCGACAGTACAACCGATTCCGTCCGGACAGCTATTAAGCGCTTGCGCGACAAGCTCAGCTGTGCGCCAGAGATAAGGATTCGCACGGTGCACAGCGTCGGTTACAGGTTGGAGATTCTCTAGCCATCTCCAGTCCCAAAGCGGGATTTTTGCAGCCGAAATACGGTGGTGGCAAAAAGGTAGCTGTTTGATTATGGCTTGTCTGAAAAATCCGTGAGCCGGTAATCCTGAGCTAGCCCAACTTCCGCACCCTAGCCCAACTTCCGCACCCTAGTCCCGAAAGGCAGGCCCAGGTGGGTATTGACA
>CAYPBX010000204.1:0-5417 GCA_964409075.1 uncultured Candidatus Obscuribacterales bacterium | reverse complement strand
GGCAAGCCATGGAAAAATACGCTCGTCTGTCTGCTCAAGAGTTCGCAAAGGACCCCGGAGCGAACTGGTGGAGGAAGAGCCTTGCCAATGAGCTGCTTCATCCTGCCTGGACGCTCTTCTACCGTTTCGTCCTGCGCGGCGGCTTCATGGAGGGCAGGCTGGGGCTGGAGCTCAGCATCATATATAGTGGCTACGTCCGAAAAAAGATTCAATACCTCAGACAACTAGCTCGCAGCTAGCAGGCTCAATGATCTTGAGTTGCTTGAAGTATCTGCGGTAGAAGCCTCTGTCTCTGGTCAGGAGGCGATCGCATTCGACAACGGCATGAGCACCAATTAGAAAATCTGCTAGGGGGTGCTTCGCGTGCGCAAGGGAGTTGAGAGTGCGTGATTCTAGGAGCTATTTGTCTGAGATTGCCGGCGTGATATCGGTCTGGGCGAAGTCGCCGCCTGTGAAGAGCAGCGGCTCGCCTGTGGCTCTTGCCAGGGCGTAGGCAAAACAATCGCCGAAATTGAGCCTGGCGGGGTGCCCGCTGCTCCTGCCGAAGTCTCGGAAGGCCTCCCTGGCAATTCGTGCCTGGGTCTCGGTCACCGGTTCAATCACGATCTGCGCCTCGGCAATAAGATCATCGAGGCGGCGGCTGGCTACGGGATCCCTGCTGCCATCAATGACGGCGGCTGCTTCCACATAGCTGGCAGCCGAAAGGCGGCGTATGGCGCCCTCCTCTATGGCTCTGGCCAGCTTGAGCGCGGCTGGCTCGTTGCGCAGAATGGCAACGAGGGCCGAGGTGTCTATGATCATCGCGGCAGCCCATGCTTATCGTAGAGGAGCTTGCCGTGATCTCGAGAAAGATACGGTTCTTTGAGGTGCGCGGCGCAGTCCTTGCCGATCTCCAGCAAGCGGTCTGCCAGAGTGGTTTGCCTGCGGCTGCGCTGAAGAAGATCGAGACGCTGCCGCAAAGCCGCGATAACTGCTGCAGTTAAGCTCTCGCCAGTAAGAGCTGCCAGCTCGCGCGCCAGCTGATGTGCCTCCTGGTTCTTTATGTTCATGCTCATAGTATCTATAATTCTACCATTAATATCTACCGTTCTACCAGCAAACGATGGCGCTGTCTGTCTCCAGGAATGGCCGGGGCAGTAGTAATCTCCCCATTGTTTAAAACGTATATCAAATGGTATCTCTGGGCGGAGGCACGGGGTCAATCAATGAGTCCGGTATGCACACCCTCTCTCGTAGCGTTGGACAGCAGGAGATAGCGGCCACGGCAGTGGCCGTTCCTTCCGGCCTGACCGTCAAATTCTCTTCTATCAGCAAGAGATTTGGATCTGTCCGGGCTAACGATGGCATCACGCTGAGCATAGAAAGCGGAGGCATTCACGCCATTGTCGGGGAGAATGGAGCAGGCAAATCGACTCTGATGAAGCTCCTGAGCGGCTGCTATCAGCCTGATGCCGGGGAGATCTATCTCAACGGAAGGAGGCTCAAGCTCAGGAGCCCTGCCGATGCGAGGGGGCTGGGTATCGGCATGGTTCACCAGCGCTTTACTCTCGTGCCGGCCCTCTCGGTTCTGGAGAACATTCTCCTGGGCGACAGGCGCTTGCCTTTTGCCCTGGACCGCAGAAAACTGTGTCGGGAGGTCGACGTGAAAGCCCGTGAGCTTGGCTTCCAATTCAACCTCGACGAGCCTGCCGGGCGGCTCTCCATGGCCGACAAGCAGAAGCTCGAGATTTTCAAGCTCCTCTGGCGCGGCGCCCGCATCATCATCCTCGATGAACCGACCTCCCAGCTCTCCCCCTTTGAGGCCGAGGAGGTTCTCAGTGTTGCCGGTGGCCTTGCAGCCGGCGGAAAGATAGTAATCTTTATCTCTCATCACATACAGGAGGTTCTGCAGCACTCGTATAAGGTGACGGTGCTGTCCAGAGGGCGGGTGGTGGCCAGCAAGCCTGTGATCGATGTGAGTGCCGATGAGATGGCACGTCTCATGGTGTCTGTGGAAGAGCCTGCTGCATCTCTGGGTAGTGGCGGTCTAGATGCGGCGACAGAGCCAATTTTGGAGCTCAAGGGTGTATCCGTTTCCGCGCGTGACGGCAAGCGTGGTTTGACAGATTTGAGTCTCTCAGTAAAGGCAGGGGAGATGCTCGGTATCGCCGGGCTGGCAGGCAGCGGACAGGATATGCTGGCTTCCTTTCTGGCAGGACTGGTCGAGCCTGCCGCTGGAGAAGTTCTCATTGGAACATCCCCAAGAGGGCCGGCGGCCCTCAAGGATCTCGCAGCTGCTTACATACCGGCGGATCAGACATATGGGAGCATCGCATCGATGTCTGTCGCCGAGAATTTTTCTGTGCGCAAGATTGTGGCAAGCAACGCCCTCTTTCTTCGCACCGGCTTGCTGCGCAAGCAAGCAGCAGGGATGATTCAG
Organism: uncultured Candidatus Obscuribacterales bacterium; assembly: GCA_964409075.1. Lineage (GTDB taxonomy): Bacteria > Cyanobacteriota > Vampirovibrionia > Obscuribacterales > Obscuribacteraceae > CAYPBX01. Next base: position 2,998 of record CAYPBX010000204.1, on the reverse strand, counting down.
GAGTTCAACCTGAAGCCAGCTTCGCCTGATGCTCCAGCGCAGTCTCTCTCCGGAGGTAATCTTCAGAGGTTGATCGTCGGCAGAGAGCTGTTAAGAGAGGCTCCTGTTCTGGTGGCGGACAACCCCTGCGCTGGTCTTGATATAGCTATGACACGCAGAGTCAGGCATCTGCTGCGCAGAGCTGCGCTGAACGGAAAGGCGGTAGTCTTAATCTCGCCCGACATCGATGAGTTGATGAGCACCTGCGATCGGATAGCCGTCATGTGCAACGGAAAGATAACCGGCTGCCTGCCCGCTGCTGAGTTAGATTCGCAGTCGCTGGGTCTCTTGATGGGTGGAATTGCCGAGGAGGTCGTCTGGCTGTTCAAACAGATTCAGATTGGAGAGGCTCTTGCTGACGATCGTGTCGGTGGGGCTCTGGCTAAGCTGAAAGCAAGCGGGCTAGCCTGGCAAAGGCAACTTGCCGAGCGCCTGGAGCCCCGACTCGTCGAGCATCGTCACGTCCAGGTATCGGTGGCTGGGTCCAGGAACGAGCCCGGGTCGGCCCTGAAAGCCAGGCGAGCAGGGCTGAGAATCGGTTCTCTTGCCGGCAGCGGCTCCTGCCGCGGCACCCAGCAAGCATCCGTTGCGGCCCGCATGGCAGACATCTACAAGAGGCAGAGCGTGCGAGGCGAGTCGCCTGGACAGGCAGCGGAGTAGCGTGAGGAATTGCAAGTCTTGAGCAAGATATACAGAGATGCTGTCATATTTGCGGGCACGGCTGCCTCCATTCTTGCCGGGCTGGCTGTGGTGGCTGTGTTTCTGGCACTGGTCGGGCGCGATCCGATCGCCACCTATGGCAACATCCTGTTGAGCGCCTTTGGCGATCGATTTGCGATAAGCGAGACCCTGGTCGCGGCTACACCTGTAATGCTTTGTGCGCTGGCTGTCGCGGTTGCCGCCTGGGTGGGGCTCTTGAACATAGGTGTCGAGGGGCAGCTGCTCATGGGTGCCGTGGGAGCCGCTGCTGTTGCGCTGAGCATGCCAACGGCGGAGCCGTGGCAGGCACTTCCTGCCATGTGCGCGGGAGCCTGCGCCGCCGGGGCGATCTGGAGCGGCATTCCGGGGTGGCTGCGCGCCAGGCTTGGCGTCAACGAGACTATAGTCACCCTGCTAATGAACTATGTTGCCATCCTCATCATCGAATTTCTGATTCACGGTCCCTGGCAGGATCCTGCCACCACCAGCTGGCCGCAGTCGGCATCCTTCTGCCAGGCAGCGCAATTGCCAGGGCTCTTCGCAACCAGGCTGCATGCGGGATTTTTTGTAGGAGTTCTCCTTGCTCTTGTGCTTGCTCTTGTCATGGCGAAAACCAAGGCAGGCTTCTGCGCAAGGGTGCTGGGTGCTAATCCAAAGGCAGCTCAGTACGCTCACATTCCGATTGTGAAGTATCTCGTCGTCTCCATGCTGGTATCAGGTGCGATAGCGGCTGTGGCCGGCTTTGCGCAGGTCTCGGCTATAGAAGGAAGACTGCGATCGGGGCTGTCGCCGGGTTACGGCTACAGCGGCTTCCTGGTTTGTTGGCTGGCACGGCACAATCCGATTGCGATTGTTGCGATCTCGATCTTGATGGGAGGTTTTATCTCTGGTGCCGACAGCCTGCAGCTTAGTGAGAAATTACCGTTTGCCACCGTAAACATTCTGCAGGCGGTTATTTTCCTCTTCTTGCTCGCCTCGGAGATGCTTGTTGCTCGTCAGTCCGACAAAGCAAGTCTTAGCGGCTTACACGTTGGGGCTGCTCGAGATCGGGGATTGGAGGCGGCTGCGGCCGGAGGCAGGTAGGGCAGTGACTGATCCGCTCTCATTTGTAATTGCAGTTCTGGCAGGGACAATCCGCAGCGCAACTCCTGTCTTGTATGCGACTGTCGGTGAATGCATTACTGAGAGATCCGGCATCATCAACCTGGGACTGGAAGGGATCATGCTCACTGGCGCCCTTACTGCAGTTGTAGTCTCCTACGAGACAGGTAGCGTGGCGGCAGGTCTGGCGGCTGCTCTCGTGGCGGGAGTGGCCCTGGGTCTTCTGCATGCGATCCTGTGCATCGAGTTCAAAGCCAATCAGATTGCCACAGGGATTGCCGTGACCATGCTGGGATGTGGACTGACCGCTTTCTTTGGTGCCTCTTACGTAGGCAAGACAATCTCCGGAGTGGATAATATCAAGCTTCCCGGGCTTAGTGATTTGCCTATTGCAGGACCGATTTTCTTCGATCACGATCCGCTGGTCTATTTTACCTATGCTCTCATACCAGCTGCCGCGTTTCTTATCTATAGAACCAGATTCGGTCTTTCGCTCAGGGCTGTTGGCATGGAGCCTGAGGCAGCCGCAAGCGCTGGCATTTCTGTAAGGCGGATTAGATACCTTGCGACCGCATGTGGTGCAGCATTGGCTGCATTGGGCGGTGCCTATCTCTCTCTCGTTTACGCACAGGGCTGGTTGGAGAACATGACGGTAGGCAGAGGCTGGATCGCGGTGGGGCTTGTCATGTTTGCGGCCTGGAGCCCGTGGCGGGCGCTCCTGGGAGCTTATCTCTTTGGTGGCGCCATATCCTTGCAATTGAGAATGCAGGCAGCTGGAGCTGATGTGTCGCCGTATCTGCTGGGAATGGTGCCGTATCTGGTTGTAATCGCGGTGCTCGTAATGTCTGCCAGGGCTAGCAGGAAGGCGAGAAGCGAATATCCGACCGCGCTTGGCATGGCGTACTCGGAGCAAACATGAGATCATGATGCAGGCTGGATCTGCAAGCAAACAATTCTGAATCTGGGGGTTTGTCATGAAACGAGGTCATTCTGCCTGGCCCATGTCGGCGCTGGCTCTCCTGGTTAGCATCATTTTTCTGCCGGCGTGTGGACCGGGAATCGCTCCAGATCGATCGCCCAATAGCCAGATGAAGGTAGGGTTCCTCTGTGTAGGGCCGGTGAACGACTGGGGCTGGAATTATGCTCATGATAAGGGTCG
>CAYPBX010000203.1:4633-5426 GCA_964409075.1 uncultured Candidatus Obscuribacterales bacterium | reverse complement strand
CAGGAACGCGGCAGCACTGGCACAGACAACAGGTCCGTCGGGGCAAACGGTCGGTCGCGACGTATTGGCTGCGCTGCGAGTCATCCGCTCCAGGCTGGGCGAGAGCGCACACGCCAACCTCGATAATTGTTCCTATAACCTCTTGCGCAGGCTCTCCGGCGAGCAATTAAGAGCTCTGGAGCCGCATGATCTGGGCACCCTCGTCACTCGTCTGAACGAGAACTCCGGGAGTCGGTACCAGGAACTCCCGATGGCCGAGAGAGCCAGGCTTCTGGGAGATTTATTTTCTGCCCTTGACAGTATGGGACCAAGAGCCAACAACCGCCTGGTCACGGAGGCCCTATCACTCCTGCGCCACGTCGGCACCGGCGGTGACACGGTGATTATCCAGCGCTTCACTCCTGAGCAGCATCGAGCCTTTCAACGCCTCGCCGGGCGTGTGCTCGATTCCATGAACCCGATTATCCGTCAGGACATCGAGCTGGCGGCAAGACAAAGGTTCCCTGATGCAATCGACCGCCCAACAGCCGACCGACTCTTTGCGGGCATGTCGGAAAGTCAGATTGCAGACCTCTTGCGTACAAGGGTTGATTACCTCTCTACACCAGCCCTAAGTCAACTTTTCAATCAACGCGTATTGCCGGAGCTGCGCCGGCTCGCAGCCATAGGGCAGACTGGAGGTGATTCGTCCCGGCCTGTTATTTCGGTAATTGCCAACACTCCAGAAGGACGTGACCTGGCCTATAGATTCCACAGTTTGACCGGAATCGAGGTTGAGATCGTTACTTTCAAC
>CAYPBX010000203.1:0-4623 GCA_964409075.1 uncultured Candidatus Obscuribacterales bacterium | reverse complement strand
TCAGTTGCGCAGCAGCCCTGTCGCCCAGGCAATCTCGGCTGCCACTGCTGCCGGGAGGCTGGTGTCCAGGCCGGAGATCACTGGCTTCCATTCCGGTCTCAACATCAATCACTTATCTGCTGCCATGACCGGCAACCAGACATGCATACACAACGCACGGGAGATACTTGGACTGCCCCGCCAACCTGCGGGAGGTCAAGCGACTTTGACCGACAGCAACTACCAGCAGGTGAGCTCAGCCCTGAACGCACCGGTAGAGGCTGCCCGCCAGCACTTCATCTCTCAAATTATGCGTCACATGACGCAGGGAGCTCACGGCAGTAGAGACTTGAATCGACTTACCGTAGAAAATATCAGGAATGCTAGAGTGCTGGCTGAGGGACTACGCTGGATCAGCAACCGCCAGCTCATGGAGAATATGCTCTCTATTCACCAGCAGATTGCCGGTCCCTCCGGTAATCTCTCCGAGAATACAGTCTTTGTCGCCTTCAATCGTCATGGTCGCAACGAGGTCGAAAGCTCCCACAGCATCCTCGAGATGTATCGTACCGCCAATAATTTGACCGGTAGTCAGCACAATCATCACTTCGGCGATCTGCAAGCCACCATCAGGCGCCTGCAAAATGGAGAGCGACTCAATATAGTGCTCCTCAATGACGGCATAGGCAGTGGCGAGGAGGCGGCTCGCATGCTCCATATCTTCCGCGCCCTGACGCGAAGCGACGTGCCTGTCGATCGAGCCGTCACAATCCTTCGCCAGTTAGGCATTGGTTCGTCCAACACTGAGCGAACCGACATTATTCGTCAAATTAGATCACACCAGCGGGAAAACCCATCAACCATCACCTATGCAACAGCTGTCGGGAGCATGTACGGCTCGGCACGCCTGCCTGCCCTCCTCGAGCACCTCCGAACACATCCTGACGGACTGAATGCACAATTCAACCATAACCCCCGAGTCGTTACCCATCAAGCAACACTGCCGGAGGGCATGCGTGTTATTACGGCTGAGAGACCGTTCAGCGTCATCGCTCCACTCAGGGAAGCGCTGGATCCGGCAACTATCCGCATGCTGCTTGCCAATCCACAACAGCTGGCCCTGGTGCCTGAGACAATGGCAGGACTGGCTCAATACCTGCTCAGCCCGACCCAGAGAATTTTATGGCTGGGTAGGCAGCTCCCCCTGCGCCAGAGCCAATTCCAGAATCGATGGCTAGCCCTGCCGAGCGGGCACGTCTTCGAGCACATGACACCAAATACAACTTTGAACCCAGAGCTTCGCCGCCTCCTGCGAGACGCACAACAAGCACCAACACCTCAAGCGAATCAATGAGAAAGAGACGATTGAGAATCGACTGGATTCAGCTTTAATAGAGAGGCAGGAGCTAATGAAACGGATGCCCTGTGATTAGCCACATTATCTCCATCAGGTATTGATCCATCTCGGTTACGACAGCACGCAAGCCACTGAGCATCGCCGAGCGCGCGGCAAGGTCGTCGATATACACTCGACCGGCAACATCTCCTGTGCCGCTGATTCTAGATATCCTCTCCTCCAGAGTGCCCTTGGCACGCTTGTGTCGCTCTAATACGCGAGCGTCGAGCCAGGTCCGCACAAGCAGGCGACGCCTGGTATCAGATGGATTTGCTCCCGGAGGAGCGGAGACAAGGAAATTCCAGACACTGTCAGGATAGTCCATGGAGGGATCAGTCGGCCGATCAAAAAGCCTCGCCAGCATATTCGGAACACCATGCGCTTGCTTCTTGTTCTTGCTCTGCTGTTGATAGGCCAGGGAAGCAAGCCCGGCCTGCACGCCGCCGGTAGCCGTATCGAGTATATCTCCAGGGACGTCAAAGCCGCCTATTTTAATGGGATTTCCAACCATATCAGTGATACCGCCAGCGATGAAGTTGGCGATACTGTTCAGGCGCAGGGCATGGTCTTCGCGTTCCTGAAACAAAGCATGCAGATTATCTGCCCTGGCTGTGTCAGCATCGATGCGAGAGACAACCGAATGCACTTCCATATGCGCGGTAAAGACCTGCTCGACCAGCCCTTGCCGCAATTCAAGCCTCTTGATCCTCTCGGCATCGGTAAGACTTCTCACGATCTGATTTTGCTCGAGAAGTTCATTCAGTCCTTGAAGTATGCCCAGCTGGATAGCAAGCTGCCTTGCGCCAGGCGTTAAACCGGATACCACATCAGACTTCCTGACTGGCGCGACAGTCTCCGGACCTATAGAACCGAAGCTGTGCTGTCGAGAGCCTCGGATCTGCCCTCGAGATTGAGACTGTGAACCCCCACCCGTTTGAGCTGCTGCCAGCTTGCTGCCGTGTACGGTGAGCAGATATTGCACAGGCTGAGTGCCGGCAGCTGGCACTGCCTGATGCTCCAGATCCTTGTCTTCGCCGGTCTCATTCATATCGCCGTTGGCGGCTGCAGGAACAGCAGCTGATACCACCAGCAACAGATAAGTCAGGAGATTCTTAATCCGAACCCCTTTCATCTAGGTGTTAAGCACTGCTTGAAAACAGTCATCCCCAACCCCACCAGAGGTCCTATTCTAGCCTCTGCCTGCCTGCCGGCCGCAATTCGGGATACTGAAGACCTGGTTAAGAATGACAGGTTAGTCCTTGAGAAGGACTCTGGAACCAATTAGATCTCAGGAGTCAGAGAAAGCAGAAGAGCTAGCCAAGAGAACCGACACCTTACAATCAATCGGGGAACTTACGTGCGCTCTCCGCCTGTGTGATCTCAGCACCACTAAAATAGTGCGAGAGTATCTCTTTGTAGGCTTTTCCCTGACGAGCCAGGCCCTCAGCGCCTGTCTGCTGCATGCCCACCCCGTGCCCCCAGCCCAGTCCGCTGACGGTAACCTCTGCAAGTAATCCCAGGCGGTCGCGTTTGTAATCAAAGAAGATGCGTGCACTCTTCAAGCGCTTCAATCCGGCGTCGGGATTTGCAAAGATGCTGCGTATGGTGAGTTCCTTGGCGATCTTCCATATTCCGGCAGATGTGTGAATGAAAAGCCAGATAACAGTTCCAGCCACGCCCCGTTGCCTGATCTCAAATCGGTCGATGTGACCGAAGAGCCCTGAGGCAGGCGGCACAATGAAGGGCGCAAACTGCGGATCTCGAGACAACGTCTCGACCTGGTGGTGCATGTGCGCTTCCAGAGCTTCAGCCGGCAGCCTGATCTTCCATTTGAAATGCCCAGACCAGGCATCGACGGTAGATGGTTGGGGCGTGCTCCACAGCTTGCGCATGGCGCTCTCATCCGGAAACTCATCTGGCAATCTGCCTTCCGGAATCCCGCGCAGATAAGGGATGGGAGGAGGGGGGAAGGCGCCGGTAACCGGATCCGAGAAGCAGGCATGATAGTTTTCCGTGTGCCCGCCGGCACAGGAGCTGAACAATGCCAAGATCGGCTTGCCGCCATAAGTCAGGATCTCGTCCCGGGTCTGATCGATAGCCTGCCGGTGCTTGCCGCTGGTGTTGCCCAGGCCTGCAAAATACTGGCAGCAAAGATATGAATCACAGACATTGAATCCGTCGGGCTCATGGCTTATGCGTGGACACAGAGCATACGTCCTGGCAGCCACCGCCTGAGCCTTCACCGCCTCGAGATGATAGCTGGCAGGAATCTCTGAACCAAGGACTCCTTCCAGATAAGACTCCAGATCGGTTATGAGCACAACCTTTATAAGGCCACTCTGAGCAGACAGCTCGAGATCGCCTCTGTACCGGACAGGAGTCCTGCCGTCCCTTTTCAAGGTCAGAATCTGAAGGTAACCGCCGGCACCTGCAGGCGACACCAGGAGCCTGCCGATCAGATGCTTGAACTCCGCTGGCACTGACGCCCCGCTCAGCACAAGAACGTCTCCATCAGCCATTACCAACAGAGGCTGGCCGGCAGGCAGTTGGAATGATCGCACCGCAGGCGAGGAGCTGGCAGCAACAGATACCTTTGCTGCTGATGAAGCCGATATCGAATGCCTCCTGTGCGCGAGGGTTTTGAGATCGTTGTCTGTCAGTCCGACTCTCAGTTGCATGCGCTAAGAAGCAATGTCGTTCACTCAGTGGTACGGAAGGACTGCACAGGCTCTGCGTTGCAGCTAAAATGAACTGAAATGGCGGAGCAGGAGGGACTCGAACCCCCAACGCGTTTCCGCGCAGCCGCTTTCAAGGCGGTGTCCTCATCCAGCCGGTTCTGCTCCACTGAGTTACCGGATCATTGTACTTCACCGCCTGTCCGGTGCAAACAGTTAGACTGGAAGCCTTGCTTTACTGGCTGAGACAGGCAGAAGCAAGCCGATCTGCCCATTGGCTTATAATCGCCCCGGCTCTGGTAACGTAAGACCGGGGCTGTCGCTAAAGGCTACTATGGACACAAAGCCAAGACTCGATCTCAAAGTTGTGGAGCTGGGGCTTTTCCCCAGCCGCGAGGCGGCCAGAGCCGCTATTATGGAGGGTTTGGTGCTGGTGGACGGGCAGCCGGTGACTAAGCCGGGTACCCGGGTGGGTTTAAAGACGCTCGTCACCGTCCAGGCGGGATACGGTAAGCCGCCCTACGTAAGCCGCGGCGGACTCAAGCTGCAAAAGGCGCTCGCAACTTTTGCTGT
>CAYPBX010000202.1:0-5459 GCA_964409075.1 uncultured Candidatus Obscuribacterales bacterium | reverse complement strand
TCCCTTTACCCAGACTGCCTCGGCGGGAATCTCGTAATCAATGGAAGAGCCGTGCATCTCAGCTAGCGGTTGCTGCAGGTCTTTTGAGTCGACAAGCACATCGCGCAGATTTGACACTGCCTCCCCTCCTCCCTTTGCCTTCTCAATGTCGTAATCATAGGATTGCACCAGCTGATCGATGAGTTCGCAGAGCTTATCCGAGGTCTTCACCAGCCGGACAATTTTGTCCTGTGCCTTACCGTCTTGCTCCCTATCTTCCTGCAATTCGGCCAGGGTCCAGTTTAAGACGCTCACAGGAGCGTTGAGATCGTGGTTGATCCTGCGTACAAACTCGTGCCGCCTGCGCCTGTCGATCTCTATCTCGCGCGCACGTGCCTCTGCTTCCTGTCTCTTAAGATCTGCTTCGTGCTTCTTGCGGGAGAGGATGAGCTTCTCCTGAGCCGCCTGCAATCTTACTTTGTAAGTCTCCTCCTTTTCTTGTTCCCGCTCCCAGACGATAGCTGCAATGGTGCCTATAACCAGGCAAGCCGAGGGAGCAATCACCGGCACGATCAGCCCGGCATATGCAAAGACAAGACCAGCAAGCAGCAAGCTTGCCAAAAGACTTACCAAAAGAAATGCCATATCGGCGAGCATAGGCAACAATTTTCCGCCGCCCGGCTCGACACCAACGTGTACAGGCGTGTTCTGCAGTACTTTCCAGCTAGTCCAGAGAAGGGCCCCCGTCGCAGTCACCAGAAAAAGATAGAGGTATCCGTAAGCACCTTCAACGCGCTGGAGATGACTTCCTCTGGCCAGGGTGTCAAGTGCGCTGGCAAGAATTTCAGAGCCGCTCCTCTGGTTCAAGCCAGCATTTGTATAAGGAGTGTCATACACGTCTATGACACCATCGCCGATCAGCACAACAGCATCTTCAAGCCGCACGTCGTCATAACCGGCGGGTGGTTTCAACATCTTTTCCCTCTTGATTGGATCAAGCAGATATGAGATCGGGCGGACGGGATAGAGATTGGAGTTTGGTGGGCCGGCAAAATCAATCTCCAGGGTATCGCCATAGTTGAGAGGGGCTATATTAAGTGCTCTAGCTGCCTTCACTACAAGCGATTCGTGATCGCGCCCGAGTGTCAGCGATGGCAATCTCAGGGCCAGCCTTCTAACAACCTGGTCTTCGTCAGGAAGAATGCCGGTTATGCCTGTGTATTTCTCATCAACGTCAACCCCAGGCTCCAGCCGGGATAGCTCGGTAAGGACACCGCCGGGTTTGGTCGGCACCTCCAGGGCAACAGTATTTGTGCCGGCTGCCCTGTTGATGGTGCGTGCCATAAAGACCGGTATTGCAGCATGCCCTGAGCCTCCGGTTGAGCAGGCATGTATGGCCTTTGCAAGTCTCTCGTCAGCCTCTGCATACTGGGGAAAGTCGTTGTCCAGAATGATCATTTTTGCTTGCGAACGTCCTAGAAAATCTATAATCTCTGCAAGATCAGCCCTTCCCATAGGATATGCGAGCAGCGGTTTCATCCAGGGAAAATGGTCGATCGCCTCAGGCGGGGGCTCGTCCTCGAGGAGATGATTGAAGATGACAACACGAGTTCTCGCACCGGGATGATTGTGCTCGATAAGCCAGCTCAATGTGTAGTCCCATGCCCACCACCTGCGAGGCAGCTCGTGCTCCTGGTGATACTCGATCAGTCTGCCCAGGTTGAGGCGGGACAATGACTCCCGTGACCAGGCCAGCCACGGGCGCATCTCGAAGCGTCTGTTGATGGTCTGCAGCTCCATTCGTGTTGCCAGACGGCAAGCCATGAGAGCAGAGCCGGCCAGGCAGCCAATGAAGAGATAGATGGCGAGCAGACTTGTGAAATACTGAATTCTGGTCTGCCTGTCGGTGCTCTCAGGAGCTGCTTCCCCTACTCCCGTGCTCAGAATTCTTCTCCCCCGTGACGCTCCGTGAGTAAAGACAATGATGACTTCAGTTAGAGTTAGAGAACGATCCCTGAATCGGCGGCATAGGTGGCGGCTGCATCGGCTGCTGGTACATAGGCTGGCGGTAGATGAGCGGCTGATGGTGAGGTCGGAATGTAGGCTGTTGCTGAATGTGGGGTGGTTGCGGTGCCATTCCCCTTAAGTGTTGCTGCGGCATGCTCTGCACGACGCTTCCAGCCATCTGCCCTTGTTGCGTGACCGCTTGCTGCCCTGGTCCGGCGCCCGGGAGAATATTGCTATTGATGAACTGCTCCGCCAGGCGCCCTTTGATCTCGGTAAATCTCTGCTCGTTGACCAGAGCACCAGGCGGTAGATCGTGAGACTGGATCCAGCTTGCTCTCCCTGCCATCTCCGCTTGGCCGGGCCGCAGCGACCCTGGCTGTTTGCTGCCGCTAAGGGCCAGATCTCCCTGTTCGGGTCGTGGCTGGATGTAGCGGTCACCTGTGCCCATCGGTGACCTGTCGCCAGCAGCTGAATTTGATGCTGCATCGGTGGAACGATCGCCTGTTAAATCTCTTGCTCTGCCCTGGTTGGCAGTGGAGGCTTCGAGCGCAGCTCCCCTCTCGACTAAGGGCAGGGTCTGACCGATAAGCCCGGATGGGGGCCAGTGAGCAATTGAGGCGGGCGGTAGCGAAAGCTCTCTGCCTACCACCGCACCTACTTTGTAGCTCATCGCTGTCGGGACGCGCAGAACCTCGGCTGCTGATATTACACAAGATAAGAGATTAGTCGCCGTGACTTCAGGTGGCTTCCCACCAGTTGCGACAGCGCGCGCATCGGGCAGCTTTGCCAGCGCATTCTCAATCAGAGAGATGCTCGGCAGTGGGCGGTCGAAACTCTGGACCAGCGGATGATCCCTTAATGCTTGCGCCGAGGCTGCACATAGGTTGGTCGCACATTCTTTGGATTCGAACACATTTATTACCATCCTGTCTGGCTGGTCTGTTGACGGCAAGGCGTAGGCAATATTCAGCGGTCCACCGTCTGATTCTGAGCGCTGATTGCCTCTGTTTCCAGACAGAGCCTCCTCCGCTCTGCTCTGCAAAGGCAGATCGAGCTCCTCGAGCCGATCGCCGAAGGAGGGTAGAGTCGGTCCGCCTCGCACAATGCTAAACGGATTGGACTCATCAGGGTCATCAGCATGATTAAACAGGCTGCCTCTTACCCTGGGCCGATCGCCCCAAGCAATGTCCAGCAAAGAAGGGCAGTCCCCGATATCTATAATCCCTTCGCCCTGCCCCAATCCAAAGCCTCGGAGATTGGAGATGAATCCGCCCGGGGAGCGGTCGCCTCCTGGCGGTAACAGGCTCCGCCCTCCGGATTGACCGAAGTTACCTCCACCAGACTGGTCGTCATTGTCGCCTCCAGACGAGCCACCCTGCCTTTGTTGCTCCTGCAGCCTGCGTAGAAAGCCATCCCATGGAAAACGATTATGAAGCCTCAGCAATGATCGCCAATCCCTGTTGTGACGGCCAAATGACATTGCGTTTTGATGGATTCTTTGGTTTGCTCTGCCATGTTTGTCTCCTTTTGGATGACCAGCAGACATATCAGGGGTTATTCTTTTGACCTCGCCACTGCTGTGCCTAATTTCGTACACAACACCTGGAACAATTCGAATAACGTTGTGATCGATGCGATTCAACACATCGATGCAGCCTTCAAGAACAGAGATGCGCGAAGCTTCATCTGTAGCTTGGACGACCACCGTTGTTCCTCTTACTCGTGCCTGGAGCACCTTCGTCCATACATAGTAATCACCCTTCTGCTTGCGTTTCTTATCCAGGCTGAAGAGCATTTCGCCACCAATTAGATAAACCAGCTTCTTGTTGGGGGCGATTGCAAAAACTGTGTTCTCCCAGGCACGGGTGGTCACGCTCGGCCAGGAGATCTGCGCCCAGGATTTGGCTCCGGTGCCAAGCTGCATGCCTTCGTGGAGGAGGTCGCCTATGCTTGCTTTCTCGGGGTCGCCCCAGAGCTCCTTTTCCCAGTCGACAAAGCCACGCTTGAAAATGCGCCCGTGGGCCTCGGTCAGCCGGGCGGTTACGGCGTCACTTGTCTGCGGCGTCAGTCCCCAGCATGGTACAGACAGCCACAGAACTAGCGTGCTTGCCAGCCCTGCTAAAATCTGCCGGTATGCTCTCTTGAACTCCGATGCCCCCATCTTCTTTTTACAGCTCCGCCAATCCAATAGTCATGTACCCCATAAATTGTGATCTTTAGCTGTTTGTTATCAGTTTTAATGACTTTGTTAATATCTTTCTTTCGGGGTTCTAACGCAGCTTGTTTAAGCTGAGTGCTGACCGGCGGGGCTTTTGGGCCCTTACCGATAATCAGCCTCTGACTATCGTCTCCTGCCCTACCGGACAGCACCATCAGCTCGAGCCCTGGGGGTCCGGTTTCATGTTCGGCCGTTGTCCCTCAACCAACCGGCCGGCGAGACCTACAGAGGCTCAAATTGTCACTTAAAATCATAAAGGTGCCACTTCCAACAAGGCAATTGGAAAGAGCGTCATCATCATTAGGCGCTTCCTGCCCGGCTTCGCCGCCGGTCTGCGCTTCCCACGCTCTGCTTCGCTCAATGAGCTTCATCATCATATGTTGAGATGAGAGCCGGGACTGAGCATGTTAAGAGCACCCGGGCCGGGTACGGCAGGATAGTGATACCATGAATTGTTTGGACGGTGCAGGAAAATGGTTTGGCAACAGCTGGAGCAGCAACTGAAGCAGGTTGTGGGTGAGGAGAATGTACTCGCAGCACCTGAGGATCTGGCTGTCTACGAGTGCGACGCTGAGACTCTGGATGTGGCCAGGCCGGATCTTGTGGTTTTACCTGCTTCTACCGTTGAAGTCCAGCAGGTTGTCAGGCTGGCCGCGCGATACTCAGTCCCCTTCTGCCCGCGCGGTGCCGGCACCGGTCTGTCGGGTGGGGCGACACCGGTCTTTGGTGGCATCAGCCTGGTCCTTACCCGCATGACTCGCATTATCGAGATTGATCCTGAAGAGATGACGGCACATGTGGAGGTGGGCGTAACCAACGCGGCGGTATCGAAAGCGGCGGCACCGCATCGGCTCCACTTTGCCCCGGATCCGTCCAGTCAGATGGCTTCTACAATCGGGGGCAACATAGCCGAGAATGCTGGCGGTCCGCATACGCTCAAGTATGGAACCACCACCAACCATGTTCTCGGGCTGACAGTCGTTCTCTCCAGCGGTGAGACTCTGAATCTCGGCGGCAGGTCTCCAGCAGTTTTCGGGCTCGATCTGCGCGGCTTGTTCGTAGGCTCGGAAGGAACTCTAGGACTGGCTGTCGAGGCGCTGCTCCGACTCGTACCGCTGCCTGAGGCAGTCAGCACGATGGTGGCTTACTTTTCCAGCCTTGAGGCAGGCGGCCAGGCAGTCTCGGACATTGTGGCGCGCGGGATTATTCCTGCAGCAATGGAGATGATCGACCGGCTGTTGCGCGCGGGAATGGA
>CAYPBX010000201.1:0-5461 GCA_964409075.1 uncultured Candidatus Obscuribacterales bacterium | reverse complement strand
CAGTACGTCCAACGGCTCGCCGGTCGCCTGGAGCTGCATTTCCTGCCTAACTACACCTTCGAGGATCATACCGAGCCGAACAAGGCCAAAACTCCCGAAGAGGCCCGGGCGATGGATTCAAGCTTCACCAAAAAGTTGCGCATACAGATGCGCCTGGTGAACCGGGACATCGGCGAGATCAAGGAGCAGGAGATTTACGTAGGCGATATCCCCATGATGACCGACCGCGGCACCTTCATCATCAATGGAGCCGAACGGGTCATAGTCAGCCAGATTGTCCGCAGCCCCGGCATCTACTACAAGTGCGATGTAGATCAGCACGGAAAGAGAACCTTCACGGCCACGCTCATCCCCAACCGTGGGGCCTGGTTGAAATTTGAATCTGATAATCATGATGTCATTTTTGTCAAAATCGACAAGAACAGAAAGCTGCCAGCCACCACGCTGCTTAGAGCTCTTAGTTATTCAGAGCAGGAGATGGAAGGTATCTTCCGCCACCGGGACTTTCTGAAGAAAACGCTGGAGAAAGACGGCACCAGCAACCGTGACGAAGCGCTGATTGAGGTATACAGGAAGCTACGTCCAGGAGATCCGCCCTCGGTGGCCGGCGGGCAAGGAATCATCGAGAGCCGTTTCTTCGACGATAAGCGCTACGACCTGGGCAAGGTAGGGCGCTACAAGTTGAACAAAAAACTGGGGCTCAATATTACAGAGACGCAGCGCACGCTCACCAGAGAGGACATAGTTGCCGCAGTGGATTATCTTATCAGTCTTCATTACGATGAGGGCAACGTCGATGATATCGATCACCTGGGCAACAGGCGGATCCGCTCTGTAGGCGAGCTCCTGCAGAACCAGTTTCGCATTGGACTTTCACGCCTGGAGCGCATCGTTAGGGAGAGGATGACTCTCCAGGACGCCGATACGTTGACGCCAGCCAATCTTCTCAACACCAAGCCGCTGGTTGCAGCTATTCGGGAGTTCTTTGGCTCCTCACAGCTATCCCAGTTCATGGACCAGACCAATCCGCTGGCCGAGCTCACGCACAAGCGCAGGCTCTCGGCCCTGGGCCCGGGCGGACTCTCGCGGGAGCGGGCAGGCTTTGCCGTGCGGGATATACATCCCAGTCACTACGGCAGGATCTGCCCGGTGGAGACACCGGAAGGTCCCAATGCCGGACTCATCGGCTCGCTGGCCACACACGCCCGCGTCAACGAGTACGGCTTCATCGAAACACCCTATCATCGCGTAGTCGATGGGCGGGTTTCCGATGAAATTCATTTCCTGGCTGCCGATGAGGAAGATAGATACAGGGTGGCGCCAGGAGATGTCCCCATCGACCCGAAAGGCAACTTCCTCACCGACACGGTGCCTGTGCGCTATAAAGCTGAGTTTATCGAGACGACACCCGCTCAGGTCGATTACGTGGGAGTCAGTCCGATTCAGATAGTTTCAGTAGGAACCGCGCTCATCCCCTTCCTGGAGCACAATGACGCCAACCGGGCGCTCATGGGTTCCAACATGCAGCGCCAGGCCGTTCCGCTCGTGACAACAGAAAGACCGATCGTCAGCACCGGCATCGAGAAGCAGGCAGCTCGAGATTCTGGCATGGTGGTGCTCTCTGATGTTGCCGGCAAGGTCGAATACGTCGGTGGCACCGCCATTCACCTGCGCACCAATGACAAGCGCCTGGTGAAATACAAACTCTCCAAGTTCAGCCGATCCAACCAGGACACCTGCCTCAACCAGAAACCGATAGTCAAAGTGGGAGATCAGGTCGAGCCCGGACAGGTGATTGCCGATGGGGCAGCCACCGCCTGTGCCGAGCTCGCCGTCGGCCGCAATATAGTTGTAGCCTTCATGCCCTGGGAAGGATACAACTTCGAAGACGCCATCCTAATAAGTCAGCGGCTTGTCTTCGACGATGTCATGACCTCTATCCATATAGAGAAGCTGGAGATTGACGCCCGTTCGACCAAGCTGGGCCCGGAGGAGATCACCCGCGAGGTTCCCAACGTATCCGAGGAATCCTTGCGCCATCTGGATGAGAACGGCATCGTCAGAATCGGCTCGCGGGTTTATCCAGACGACATCCTGGTGGGCAAGATCACTCCTAAAGGAGAATCAGAACACCCGCCCGAGGAAAAGCTCCTGCGTGCAATCTTCGGCGAAAAGGCACGCGATGTACGCGACAACTCACTCAGAGTCCCGCACGGTGAGGGTGGCCGGGTCGTCGAGGTCAAGGTTTTCGACCGTGAGAAGGGAGATGAACTCCCGCCGGTAGCCAACAAGGTGGTGCGTGTCTACATCGCTCAAAAGCGCAAAATCAGCGTCGGAGACAAAGTAGCCGGCCGGCACGGCAACAAGGGGATCGTTGCCAAGATTCTGCCTGTGGAGGACATGCCCTATCTGCCGGACGGCACGCCGGTTGATATTGTCCTCAACCCGCTGGGTGTTCCCAGCCGCATGAATGTCGGTCAAACCTACGAGACGCTTCTGGGCCTGGCCGGTATGCTCACCGACAAACACTATGAGGTACCACCCTTTGATGAGATGTACCAGGAGGAGGCATCCAGCAAGCTGGTGCACGAGGAGATCCAGAAGGCAAGAAAACATGCTGATGCAAAGTGGGTCGGACCCAACGGCAAGATCGAGCTGTTTGATGGCCGCTCCGGGGAGCCGTTCGATGAGAAGGTGGTGGTCGGCAAGATTTATATGATGAAGCTGGTACACCTGGTCGATGACAAGATACACGCACGCTCGACCGGTCCCTACTCGCTTGTCACCCAACAGCCTTTAGGCGGCAAAGCACAGTTTGGCGGGCAGCGTCTGGGAGAGATGGAGTGCTGGGCGCTGGAGGCTTTCGGTGCCGCCTATTCACTACAGGAGATGCTGACCATCAAGTCCGACGACGTCAACGGGCGCTCCAAAGCTTACGAGTCTATCGTCAAGGGCGAGAACCTGAAGCGTCCCGGAATTCCCGAATCTTTCAAGGTTCTCGTCCGTGAGCTGCAGTCAATCGGGCTCGATGTATCCGTCGCCAAACGAACCCGCGACGGCGGTGAAATGGAGGTTGATCTGATGACCGAGGTGGAAGATCTTCGTCCCAAGGGGCTCAGGCGCTTGAGCCCCTTTGGCGAGATCGGCATGGAATCTGAGCTGCAGGAGCTTTCCAGGCAACCGCTGGTGACATCCGCAGCCCTCCAGCTGGGTGAGACCGGCTCAGCCAGCCCAGGAGAACACTCTTTATCAGCCGATTTCGAGGAAACAGAAGAAGAGCTGGAGGAGTATCTCGAGCTTGAAGCAAACGACGGTGACGAGCTGTAAAGAAACCTTTGCCAACCGTTGCCTTCGCTACAGATGATGACAGCTACGCTTTTGATTAACGCTTAGCAGACCAGCTTAACTGGAGGTTATCTTTAACATGCCTACAAGTATCGATCGATTCGACTATATAAAGATAGGAATAGCTTCTCCCGAGAGGATGTTAAGCTGGTCGCACGGGGAAGTCACCAAACCGGAGACGATTAACTACAGGACCTTGAAACCGGAGAAGGATGGGCTATTTTGCGAGCGCATCTTCGGTCCCTCCAAGGACTGGGAGTGCTATTGCGGAAAATACAAGCGGGTAAGGCACAAGGGCATCACCTGTGAGCGCTGCGGAGTGGAGGTGACCGACTCCAAGGTGAGAAGGCACCGCATGGGACATATTCGCCTGGCCTCGCCTGTCACGCACATCTGGTACCTGAAGGGAATTCCCAGTTACATAGGCTTGCTTCTCGATCTCCCCTTGAGGGATCTGGAGCAGGTAATTTATTTCAACGCCTACATTGTCACTGATCCTGGTAGCGCTCAGGAACTCCAGAAGAATCAGCTCTTGACCGAAGAGGATTACGACAAGCTGCTGGATGATCCCAACATCCAGTTTGATGTCGGCATCGGAGCGGAAGCAATCAAGGAGCTCCTGTTCGAGCTTGCCCGGCCCGTATACGAGCGGCCAGACAACAAGGAAGACCGCGGCAAGCTGCTCAATCTGCCCGGAATCAAAGAGCTCTCCCACGAGTTGAGAGAGGAGCTGGCAGCCGCTACAGGCTCGCAGCAGAAACGAGCCAAGATAATTAAGAGGCTCCGTCTCGTGGAGGCTCTCTTGAACTCCCATACCGATCCCAGCTCTATGGTGCTGGAAGTTCTGCCTGTTACACCTCCTGATTTGAGGCCGATGGTGCAGCTGGATGGCGGCCGGTTTGCAACCTCGGATTTAAACGACCTCTATCGCCGGGTAATCAACCGCAACAACCGGCTGGCGAGATTGCTTGAGATGGGAGCTCCTGAGATTATCGTGCGCAACGAGAAGCGCATGCTGCAGGAGGCCGTGGATGCTTTGATCGACAACGGGCGGCGCGGCAGAACCGTGGTCGGGCCTAACAATCGGCCATTGAAGTCACTTTCAAACATCATCGAGGGTAAGCAGGGGCGTTTCCGCCAGAACCTCTTGGGAAAGCGCGTAGATTATTCAGGGCGCTCAGTCATAGTCGTCGGTCCAACCTTGAAGCTGCATCAGTGCGGCCTGCCGCGCGAGATGGCCCTTGAGCTCTTTAAGCCGTTTGTCATCAACAAACTGATTGAGCGCCAGATTGTGCAGAACATCAAGTCTGCCAAGAAACAGATTGAAAAGGGATCGGCTGTCGTCTGGGAGATTCTCGAAGAGGTTATCCAGGGGCACCCGGTGCTTCTCAATCGGGCTCCAACGCTCCACCGGTTGGGCATTCAAGCTTTCGAGCCTGTGCTTGTCGAAGGGCGCGCCATTCAGCTTCACCCTCTGGTGTGCGCGGCTTTCAATGCTGATTTCGACGGCGATCAGATGGCAGTGCATGTACCGCTATCGGTCGAAGCCCAGGCCGAGGCACGCATGCTAATGCTGGCCTCCAACAATATCCTTCTGCCAGCGACAGGCAGCCCGACAATAACACCCACACAGGACATGGTGCTGGGGATCTACTATCTGACCGTCGAGAAGCCCGGCTGCGATGACCCCAAGATCTGCAAGGGGGCGGGCATGCGCTTCGTCAGCATGGAAGACGCCCGCTCAGCCTGTGATGTCGGTGTGGTGGACCTGCACGCCAGGATCACCGTCCGCGACCGTAACGGCCAGATGATCGAGACCACGCCCGGGCGAATTCTCTTCAACGAAACGGTGCGCGAGGCGATTGCAGCCGTCAAGTAACTTTTACCTGCCAGAAGGCAAGACAATCCCACCAGAAACCATCCGGAGAAAGACAATACGATGCTGAGCGTAAGCGAGAAGAAAGAGATAATTGAATTCATCAACAAGACCATGGACAAGAAGGGGCTGGGCCAGCTCCTCTCCTATATCTACACCCGCTTCGGCACAGCCGTGACAGCAGAGCTGGCGAATGCGCTCAAGGATCTCGGCTTCAAATATGCGACTAAAGCCGGGGTA
>CAYPBX010000200.1:0-5492 GCA_964409075.1 uncultured Candidatus Obscuribacterales bacterium | reverse complement strand
GACCGTGCCCTCGACGCCCAGAAAGTCTCCTTTATCCAGCAGGCGCAAACGCTCGAGATCCTGAGCCGGCAAGCTCTCCTTGTGGCAGAAAAGCTGAATCTTGCCTGACTCATCAACAAGATCCACAAACATCCAGCTGTTACGCTCGTTCATGATCCGCCCACAGACCCGCACCACATCGCCAGTTTCAGCCCCGGCCTCAATATCCTTATATGCGGCATGTAGCTCAGATGCAGTATGCGTACGCGCAAAGCGCCAGGGATACGGATTACACCCGGCAGCAACGAGCTTGCCGAGTTTCTCGATCTTCTCCCGCCGCAGGCGGGTATCTTCAATCTCGCCTATGGACACTAAATGCCCCCGAAAAGCTAAGCTCAACTTCCCAAAAAGCCTGCCTGCTCAGTGTGATAACTTGCCATGGCGGCGCCTGGCACTGCCTGATTGTCAATCGCCTTCTTAATGTCGCAGGCAGCACTTTCGGTGTCGGGATAGACATTGAGCTTCCGGGACTGAGTCAGAACTTGCGATTCTATATCCTATCAGCAAAGGATCCCTGAAAACCACTAAAACCCGCTTCACAAGCCGGATAATGCCCTGTGCGTGCTATACTTTAGATTTGCTTGGCAGCAAGCAAAGATCGATTAGGCAAGCCGCGCTCCGCCAACGATTTTCAGCCGGCGGCAGAGATCTGGTTTCTTGAGATGTAGTTGTAGAGAGATTCGCAAGAGAGGTTTTCACTTTGGCTGAGAACGCGCCGGGGCAGAGGATTGTTGCCGTCGAGCTGCGGGATGAGATGCGCAGGTCTTTCATCGATTATGCGATGTCGGTGATCGTCAGCCGCGCCATCCCCGATGTTCGAGACGGGCTCAAGCCTGTGCACCGGCGCATTATCTACGGCATGTACGAGCTTTCGCTCACCCCGGGCGAGCGCTACCGAAAAGCTGCCAAGACCGTAGGCGACGTCATGGGTAACTACCACCCGCACGGCGACTCGGCCATTTACGAGGCTCTAGTCAGGCTGGCCCAGGGGCAGGCCAGCCGCTACGTCCTGGTTGACGGGCACGGCAACTTCGGCGACCTCGACAACCCGCCTGCAGCCATGCGTTACACAGAAGCAAGGTTGGCTCCTCTGGCTATGGAGATGCTGTCCGACATCGAGGCTGAGACAGTCGATACGAGGCCCAACTTCGATGGGAGCCGACAGGAGCCTTCCGTGTTGCCCTCGCGTGTGCCCATGCTCCTCTTGAACGGCTCGGCAGGGATTGCTGTCGGCATGGCTACAAATATTCCGCCGCACAACCTTAAAGAGGTCATAGACGCCACGATCGCCAAGATAGACGACCCGGAGCTGGACTCGCAAGCGCTGATGGCCTACATCAAAGGTCCCGACTTTCCCTCCGGCGGAGTCATTATGGGCAGCGAAGGCATAAGAGAAGCCTACACCACCGGGCGCGGATCAGTGCCGGTGAGAGGTGAAGCAACTATCGACCTGATACCAGCTTCGCCCGGGCGCCAGTCACGCACAGCCATAATCGTCACTTCCCTGCCTTACATGGTTGGGCCAGAAGCTTTCACACGCAAAGTCGCCGAGCTCGTTCAAGCAGGCAAGATAGGCGGCATAAGTGATATCAACGACGAGACCAATCGCCAGGGAATTAGAGTCGTCATCGAGCTGAAGCGTGATGCCCATCCGGATGTCGTTCTCAACAACCTTTACAAGCACAGCTCGCTTCAGCAATCTTTTCCTGTCAACACGCTGGCTCTAGTCGGCAAGCGGCCAGCGACTTTGAAGCTTGCCGATCTGATTGGCGAGTTTATCGATCACCGCATCGAGGTAGTCACAAGACGCACTGCCTACCTTTTGAAAAAAGCTGAGGAGCGGGCCCATATCCTTGAAGGCTACCTGAAGGCGCTTGAGAACATCGACTCCGTAATTGAGCTCATCCGCGCCTCCGACAGCACGGATACGGCGAGAACTAGTTTAATCGGCAAGTTTGAACTCTCCGAAGCGCAGGCTAACGCCATACTCGAGATGCAGCTGCGCAGGCTCACAGGACTGGAGCGCGGCAAAATCGAGAAGGAATACAAGGAGCTTACGCGCAAAATCAAAGAGTACAAGGCAATCCTGAAGGACCGCCAGCGCGTCCTCGACATAATCAAGGCCGAGCTAACAGAGATAAAAGAGAAGTATGGTGACCAGAGAAAGACACGCATCGAGAAGAAAGCTGCCGACCTGGAGATCTCTGCAAAAGACCTGGTCGCCAACGAGCCGATGGCCGTATTCATCACCAGACATGGTTATATAAAGCGCATGCCTCTCGATAGCTTCCGCAGGCAACGCCGAAACACCCGGGGAGTGTCAGGTGTAAAAACCAGGGAGGAGGACGATCTGGCGCACTTCTTCTCAGCCAACATGCACGACAAGCTTTTAGTCTTCACCAACAAGGGGCAGGTCTATTCGCTGGAAGTCATGGATGTTCCCGAGGGCGGCCGCGCCGCCCGCGGGCTTGCCATGGTAAATCTCCTGCCAATCGGGCAGAACGCCACAGTCACAGCTGTGATACCGCTGGCGGAATCACTGGCAGGCAGCTACCTTATTATGCTGACACACAAAGCATACATCAAGAAGGTGTCGATGTCAGAGTTTGTCAATATAAGGCGCACTGGAATTATTGCCATCACCCTTGGTGCAGGGGACAAACTCGGCTGGGTTCGACCTTCAGATGGGAGCTGCGATGTGGTCATAGGCACCGCAGAGGGTATGTGTATTCGTTACAGCGAAAGCGAGCTGCGACCGATGGGACGCAGCGCTCGAGGCGTGAAAGCAATCACGCTGCGCAGTGAAGATGTCATCATAGGCTTCGATATAGTCGAGGCAAAAGAAGACAACTCCATTTTGATCGTCACTAACGACGGCTTCGGCAAACGAGTCCTGCTTGCGGAGTTCCGCCAGCAGGGACGCGGCGGCATCGGCTTAATCGGCACCAAGTTCAAGCGAGCGGATTCTCGTCTGGCAGGGCTCTGCATGGTCGAGCCCGGCGATGAGGTGATGATCGCCACCGCCAACGGCATAGTCGTACGTCAGGAGGTTGAGAAGATCAGCACCCAAGGCCGTATGGCCACAGGCGTGCGGCTCCAGCAGTTGGGCGAGGAGGACAAGGTGGTATCGGTCTCGCCGCTTGTGGAGCCTCCGGATAGCGAAAGCGAGTGACGATCCCGCCCTGGCTTTTGTCCTGTCCGCTCCGCCTAAAAGAATGCCTACCCGCCTGCAGGCGGCAGCCACTCTTCCTCAAGCTTGATCCCGGCCTCGCGACACTTGGAGAGGCACCAGTTGATGGACATCTGCCTGGCCAGCTCGAGATTCTCAGCCCTCAAGGGGCGGCCTGCAAAAACCTTTACCAGGAGCCGCTCCAGCTCTTCTGTGTAAATGCTCAAGGCTGGCGGCAAGGAAACCTGATAGCCACCCGTGCCGTTCTCCGAGATTACGGACAGGAAATCCTCAGCAATCTCTTCTCTGGGCAATGTTTGTGCTTTCATAACCAGCTATCCCCCAGATAAGGTCCCCCGGGATTGTGCATATAGATCCGCGTTGCCAACATAAATCCAGAATCATCAACGCTTATAATAACTTTACAGACCCGCCACCACAAGAGCCCTCAAGCAGAAATTGCCCAGAGATCGCCTCCCGGCTCGCCTTAAGTGGGGAATCCCGCAGCCGGCTGGCAGGGCAGGTCAGCAGCTGGAGCGGCCGGGCGAGATTGGCTTGAATCACACAACCTGCTTTGAGGACGCTCTCAGCGGGTACAAAGGATTATGAGTAACCATGCCCGTTTGGGCAGATCGAGGGGGCACGCTACATGTCAGATACCCAGGACGGAGCAGGCGGCTTGCCTGCAGGAGCCGACAGTCAGGCAGGCATTAGAGACTTTGAGGTTTCTCATGTACGGCGGGTTGTGGCGGGCAATCCCAACACCCCGGGCAAGGTCCTGAGCCGGCTGGCCGCCGACGAGAGGGCACGCATACGCGCCAGAGTAGCTGAGAACCCCCGGGCTGACCTGGAGCTCCTGCGCCAGCTCGCCCGCGACCAGGACAGCGAGGTAAGATTGGCTGTGGCAGAGAATCCCCACACGCCGGCAGAGATCCTGCGCCTATTGGCAGACGACGAGGATGTGGATGTCCGGTTCGGCGTAGCCGAGAACACGCACATGCCGGAAGATATCCTGCTCAAGCTTGCCGAGGACGAGAACCCTTACGTTCGCTGCCGGGCCTTGAAAACAGTTCAGATGCTCGATCCTGACGCCCAGTCACGCCTGAGTGCTCTGATGCAGCCCGGGCGCAGACAGTCGCTGGGCTAGGACGCTTTAGCGCGAGGGCTCCTCCTCCCTGAGAACGTAGCCCTCACCTCGCACGGTCTGAATCAGTCGCTTCTGCGCTTGATCTTCCAGCTTCGAGCGCAAATAGCGGATATACACTTCAATGACGTTCGATTCGCCTATGAAGTCATAGCCCCAGACCTTGTCGAAAATGAACTCCCGCGAGAGAACCTGCTCGGGGTACTGCATGAAAAGACGCAGCAGATCGAACTCCTTTGCCCGCAAATCAAGCTGGCGATCGCCACGCTTGACGACCCGGTTGAGCTGATCCATCCAGAGGTCAGCATAGGTGAGAATGCCCTCCTGGGGCTTGCGGCGCATGACAGCTCGAATACGAGCCAAAAGCTCCTCGGTGGCAAACGGCTTGGTCAGATAATCATCTGCCCCGGAATCCAGACCGACCACCCGGTCTCCTACTCCATCCTTGGCGGTCAGCATGATTACCGGAACTTTTGAGATCGACCGCAACCTCTTGCAGACCTCAACCCCGTCCAGTCCCGGCAGCATGATGTCGAGCAAGACCAGATCCGGCTGCTCTTTCTTAAAGAGGTCAATACCCTGGTTGCCTTCATGAGCCACGCTCACCTGGTAGCCCTCATATCCCAGCTCGAGCTCGATGAGTCGAGCAATGTTTACGTCATCTTCTATGATCAGGATCTTCAAGGCTGTCACCTCGCAGCTAACTGCCCACCGGTAAATATTAAACCCCGTTCAATTCAGGACCATCTTGGCAATCTGGAAGCTATTGCCCCAGGTTGGAGAGTATGCTTGCCAAGCGCCGGAATGGATACCTGCACTGGCTTTATCGACCTCCGGTCCCGGATGGCTAACGCCAGGGTTAATGCCTAACTAATCTACCAGGTGTTTAATCTAGTGGAAAGGGGTAGGTTATCAATTGACTTGCTTTTGTTGCCCAGAAATCACTTTGCCGCCTGTCTCCCGGCAGCGCCTTGCCTACAGTAGCCACAGAAAGCCTGTGAGCACGGGCATTTCAAGCTCGATGCCAAAGTTGGGCAAGCTCATTCCTTTATGTAACAATTTCTGCCTGCCTGACTCAATTCGGTTGAAAACTTCAGACCCACCAGCGCCCAGAGGGAGACCCGGCAGGCTGCTCACTTA
>CAYPBX010000199.1:0-5521 GCA_964409075.1 uncultured Candidatus Obscuribacterales bacterium | reverse complement strand
GGCAAAGGCTGTAGCAGGCGAGGCAGGTGTACCGTTCTTTGAGATTGCGGCCTCGCAATTTGTCGAGATGTTCGTCGGTGTCGGCGCCTCGCGCGTACGCGAGATGTTCGCGCAGGCCCATGCCGCCAAGCCGTGCATCCTCTTCATCGACGAGATCGATGCGGTAGGCCGGCAGCGCGGCACCGGACTGGGGGGCGGGCACGACGAGCGAGAGCAAACGCTCAACCAGGTGCTTGTCGAGATGGACGGCTTCAGCAGTGATACCACCATTATCGTCATGGCTGCCACCAACCGTCCTGACGTTCTGGATCCTGCGCTCATCCGCCCGGGACGGTTCGACCGGCAGGTGCTGGTTGATCAGGCTGACCTGGACGGTCGAAGAATGATCTTCCAGATCCACTGCCGCAACAAGAAAGTTACACCGGATGTCGATTTTGCAGTGCTGGCCAAGCGAACCCCTGGCTACAGCGGAGCCGAGATTGAAGGAGCGTGCAACGAGGCGGCCACGGTAGCTGCCAGGCGCATCACCGAGGAGCGCAGGCAGCTGCACCAGCAAGGGAAAAGTGCAGCTGAGGTAGAGCAGCTGGTGCCGCACATCATCACAATGGCTGACTTCGACGAGGGTATCGACCGAGTCAAGATGGGCCCGAGCCGGGTGAGCCGGGCCAAGAGGATGACAGCCGAGGATATGAAGAACACCTCTATCCACGAGCTAGGTCACGCGCTGATGGCCAGCGTGCTCAAGGGCGGCGACCCGGTTACCAAGATCACCATCGTGCCCAGGGCAAGGGCGCTGGGATACACCCAGTCGCTGCCGGAGTCCGATCGCTTCAACTACACCCAGGAGCAACTCTTTGCGCGCATCATGATGGCCATGGGCGGCCGAGCAGCTCAGGAGGAGATTCTGGGAACAGTGGACACCGGAGCGCAGAACGACTTCCAGCAAGGCTGGCATCTGGCCAGGCGCATGGTGGCTGAGTTCGGCATGTCCAAGCTGGGTCCCATCTCCGTCACGAGCGAATTCAGCAACCCCTTCCTCGGTCGGGCCATGGCCATGCCGCCGGAAGTGGGTCCGCAGCTGGCCAATGCGATCGACGCCGAGGTGCGCTGCATCGCCAACACCTGCCTTGTCACGGCAAAGGAGATTGTGCGCAAGCACAAGGACTTCCTCCTGGGGGCAACCGTGGTGCTGATGCAAAAGGAGACGATCCTGGGGATAGAGTGGAAGGAGATGCTGGCCAAGCACGCAATTCCCGAGCACCAGATGGAGCCGATGGTTGACTGCAGCGGCGCCCGCCCTGGCTGCGAGCCTTGCAGCACCAGCCCCGATACCGGCAATTCCGACTAAGGTGAGCACTACCTGCTCTGACCGCCCGGCCACCGAGGACGCTGGCGGCAGGGCACCGGGTGTGGAGATCAGTCGAGTCCAACTTCTCTTTGTGGAGACCATGTGATGCAAACAAGAACAATTTACCTGCCGATGTCTGTTGGGAAAGCGCTGACATATCTGATGGATCGAGCCGGGGGCGTCGTCGTGCAGCTCATGCACAATTGCCGCGCGGAGCACCTGACAGGCTTCCAGAACCGGCAGGACGCGATCGCCCACAAGCGGTTTATCGGCTTCGAGCCGGGAGCACCGATGGCGCTCCTGCATCTGGTGTTCGATCACAGCCGGGCCGAGCAGCTCGCCTATCAGGGTCACCTCAACGGTACGGACACACATCCGCTCACGCACGCGCCGATGTGGGCTCTCACGCAAGAGGGCTGCCGGGCCATCGCCACGGAGGTACAGCTTCTCATGGAGATCGTCCATGACACCACGAGCAGCGAAACGCCCTGCGCTCCAAGTAGCGCACCAAAGGAGTTCGGCGCCGGCCCTACCGGATTCGGCGGCTGTTAATTTCGTGGTTCAACAAATCAGGCCGGGGCGGTTGCCGGATTTTCTGGCAGCCGCCTCAGAGCCTTTTCTGTCTTTTTTGGGCTTTGTGAGAACAGCGGCGCGAGGCTGGAAAAGCATCGCTCCTGCCCACGCACCGTTGCGGTCCATAACGGTACACCTTGCCTTTTAACCGGGCTAGGCATAACGCCGCCCTAGAACCAGGGGGATTTCCATGGGCATTCTAGCCATGATTGCAGGCCTGTGCCTGCTCATTCTTATTCATGAAGCTGGTCACTGGCTGGTGGCCAGGTGCTTTGGTTTTCAGACGCCGGTGTTCTCAATCGGCTTCTTCAGCTGGCCGAAGCTTGTCCTGGGCCGTTTCTGGAATACGGAGTTCCGCATCACGCCCTGGCTGTTCGGTGGTTACGTGGCATTGCCGGAGCTGGCAGACGAGACAACAGCCAGAGAATGGCTACAGGAGAACGGCCAGGATGCTAGCAGCTACCGCCAGTTTGCCATCTGGAAACGAGCGCTGGTTGCAGCAGCAGGCGTGACTTTCAATGTCATAGCTGCAGTGCTGTTCACTTTCCTGCTCTTCGCCACCTATGGCGAACGTCTTGAGAACGTGACAGACGTCTATGTCGCCGATTTGGACCCCCGCAACCACGTTGCCAGGGACGCCGGGATCAAGCCCAACGACGTAATTCTGGCCGTGGACGGTCAGCCGGTCGAATCTCCTGCCGATCTTGTCCGGCTTATTACCGCTCAACAGGGAAAGGGAACATCCCTGGAGCTGTTGATCAGCCGGCCCGGCCAAGGCGAGCTTCCCATCAGCGTAAAGCCTGGTCCCGACGGTCGGATCGGCGTCCGCATCGGCGCGCACACCGAAACGTCATACTCGCCTCTAAGCGTTCCTGAGGCTGCCGGCAAGGCACTCTCATTCAACGCCGAGATGCCTGTGCGAATGCTCGCAGGGATTGGAATGATGATTGGCATCGTTCCTGTGCCGGAAGGTGTGCCGGAGGGAGCAACTGATGTGCACGGGGTGGTGGCAATTGTTCAGATAGGAGCCATGGCCTACGAGCAGGGCTTCTACAGCTTCGTGATGCTCCTGGTGCTGATTAGCTGGAACCTGGTGATCTTGAACATCCTCCCGATCCCGGTTCTGGACGGCGGCTACCTTCTTTTGCTTGCCGTCGAGAAAGTTCGAGGCAAGCCACTGCCCAGGGAGCTACAGGGGCGCATCTTCATGATCTTCTTCGTGCTTCTCATGGCACTCATGCTTTACGGGTTAGCCAACGACATCTTCAAGCCAGTCAACTTCGGCGACTGAGCGAAGCTTAAACCGAGGCAAGCGGCCGCCGCCGACTGAGCCAATCCAGGAGCAGAGTATCCTGGCAATAGCTGAAGGATAGAAGAGTCATTGCTCTCTTCTTTCTCCAGCTCTTGCCTTCCCCTGCTTCCACTATAACTCATCGTATGTCTGGACAGCCAGTAGCTTCTAGCTTACGATTGCTGGATTGAGATCGCTGGCTACCGAACAGACTGCTTGTAGATGACACGGCTTGCCTTAGTTAGGAACGAGAAATTCCGAAACCACCTCACCCCTGAGTCGCACCCCGAATCCCCGCGGCGTCTGCTGGCAATCGATCGTGCGTTGCACAGCAAAGATTTCATTGGGAAGCTGTGCCAGGTCGAGCCCAGGGAAGCCACCGACGAGGATCTGGCGCGCGTCCATCAGCCTCGGTACATAGACGCCCTGGAGAGTGCAGCAGATAAAGCCAGGCAAGGCGAGATGCTCATCCGGCTCGACCCGGATACCTGGATGAGCCCTCAAAGCCTCGAGGCAGCAAAACTAGCAGCTGGTGCTGGTTTGGTAGCAGTAGACACTGTTTTCGGACGCCAGGCCACCAGCTCTTTTGTAGCTGTTCGCCCACCGGGACATCATGCACTGGCAGGCAAGGCGATGGGCTTCTGTCTCTTCAACAACATCGCCATCGCCGCGCGTTATGCGCAGCAAATCGGCTACAAGCGAGTGCTCATTTTGGACTGGGACGTGCACCACGGCAACGGCACTCAAGCGATGTTTTTTGACGATCCTACCGTATTGTTCCTCTCCACTCACCAGTACCCTTTCTGGCCGCCAAATTCTGGCTGGTATACGGAGCATGGGACAGCTGACGGGACCGGCTTCAATCTGAACATTCCGTTGCCTGCCGGCACCGGCGACCGTGGTTATCTGAAAGCATGGGACGAGATCATCAAGCCAGTGTCAAACGAGTACGATCCGGACATCATTCTGGTATCGGCTGGCTACGATGCACACCAGCTCGATCCGCTCGCCCAGCAGCAGATATCCACCTTCGGTTTTCAGCTGCTCTCAGCCAGGTTGTTCGAGCAGACGAAGGCAAAGCACATTCCTGTGATCTGCTTCCTGGAAGGCGGCTACAATACAGGCGCGCTTGCCGAATCGGTTGCCGGCACAATAGACGTGCTCAATGCCGGCCGCTCATCAGCCGACCTTGCTGGTCTTGTTGAGGCGGACAAGGCAGCAGCTGTTGATTCCCTTCTCACAACAGACGCCTTGCCCGACATAGTGGATGAATGGCTCAGGGAAGTAAAAATCCACTTCTGCGCCTTCTGGGGATCGCTTGCCTGACCAAACGGGATAACAAGCTGGATATAAAAGCGCTGCAAACCGGGAGCGTCGATGATTGATCAGCCCAGGGCCACTCAATCGCACTTGTCAAGAAAGCGTTGCTTCGCTAATTTGACACTGGCAAGAGAGTTCAATTGCTGCCACTGCCACAATCATCCTGACAGACTGACTTCAGGAACATTCGCCGATGCATCCCGATGCTGCTGTCGCCAAACCGGGGATAATGGCTCCCCGGAAGGCAATCGGGAATTTAAGCGGGGTCGGTTGAGCTACAAGCCACCACAGCACTAATATGGCAGCATATCTTTAGTCGCTCTGATCGCGGACCACAAGTTTCTTCAATCTCTCATTGCTCTGGCTGTTCACTGTCCCCCGCCTCATGTGATGAGTCATTCTGGAATAGCTTCTCGACCGGGAGCAATCTGATTGTTCTTGCTACCGAAAGCAGGCGGTAGCAGCTGCGCGTACCTCAAACATACAAAGGACAAGCTATGGAGGCTTCAAGCAAGGTCCTCTGTCAGGCCGGCTCGGCCGAGCAGACGGACTGGGTGGAGCTCTATGAAAGGTCGTTCCCGGTCAATGAGAGGATGCCTGTTGACACCATCACCAGGCATCTTAGAGAGGGTAAAGTGCTTCTGCACAGGACCCTGGACCGGAGTGGATCACTCGTTTGCTTCTCGCTGGTATTGAAGCTCAGTAACTTCCTCTTTCTGCAGTACATTGCCACAGACAAGAACAGTCGCTCCAAAGGTTACGGCAGCCAGCACCTGGAGCGCCTCGTCAAGATATTGCAATCCGGGCATCCCGGCTACCTGGGACTCTTTTTTGAGATCCAGTCCAGCGAAGACAAGTCGCTGAGCCAGGCAACACTGCGCTGGCGCAAACGCAGACGCGCCTTTTACGAGAGACTGGGGGCGCGTCGAATGCGAGAGCGCAAGTACCTCTATCCCAGCATGGTCAAAGGCGAGCAGCCGCTGGAAGTA
>CAYPBX010000198.1:0-5521 GCA_964409075.1 uncultured Candidatus Obscuribacterales bacterium | reverse complement strand
ACCTCCAGTCAGTCCAGGCGGCGACCAGCCCCCACCCGGCGGCACACAGCCAGTCAGGCCCGGTGGCGACCAGCAGGCCGCCGCCCCCAACCCTGTCGAGACGCTTGTGCGCACAAATGCCGAGTTCCAGCGCACGGGCCAGCTCACACCAGCTTTGCACGACCAGTACAGAAGGGCAATCGAGGCAGCCGACAGGCAAAAGACTGAGCTGAAAGCCGCCGCCGAACGCCTGGATGCCACCATCGTGCTCTGGCTTGGAGCACCTGCCTCTCCTGCCAATACCAGCTATCCAAACGAGACCAACGGGCAGCGCCTCCAGCGCCTGGAAGCCGCTATCACTCAGATCGAGCAGAGTCTCACCCCGGAGAACAAGCAACGAGTTACTCAGCTTCTGCAAGAGCTAAATAATCAACAGCTCTCTCAGCAAGATCGTAATACAAGGACACAGGAGGTCGAGCGGCTGGCACCAGGGCTGGTGGCGAAGATGACCGAGCTTGTGCAGGCCAGGCAGCCGGTAGAGCAGGCCCAAGCACAGCTGCTTCAGATTGCCGAGCTCATGAAGGCGCCGGCGCTAGCACGTCTCATGTACGGAGCAGCGCTGCACAGATCAGGCGATGCTGGCAACGCGCGCAAGCAGTTCCGCGAAGCAATTCTCGACCACGGCGGCTCAGCGCTCATGCTGGCCGAGCTTGCCGAAAAGGAGACGGATTTCACCAAAGCCGAGCCTCTCTGGCACGCTGCTGTGGAGGCAACAAAGGCCGTAGGCGTGGAGGAGCTGGGGCAGAAGATCAAGCAGATGCATGCACGCATGCTGGATCGCACAAACACATCCAACCAGGAGGCCGCTAGGCTCCAGATCGAGATAGAAGGGCTCAAGCAAGAGCTCACGGCAAACTACCTTGTGCCCT
Source organism: uncultured Candidatus Obscuribacterales bacterium (assembly GCA_964409075.1). Taxonomy (GTDB): domain Bacteria; phylum Cyanobacteriota; class Vampirovibrionia; order Obscuribacterales; family Obscuribacteraceae; genus CAYPBX01. The sequence continues at coordinate 4,613 of CAYPBX010000198.1, read as the reverse complement.
ACGTCTTTGGCGTCCAGCTGCACAACAAAGGCGGCAAGCCGGCTGAGGCCAGAGCGATGTTCGAGGCGGCCAAGCAGGTCCTTCAGCCGATATGCCAGATTCTCATCGATATTGCTCCCAACGATCAGGCCAAAGGGTTGCTCCAACAAGGACTCGTCACAGACACGCTCCAGGTTACAGGTAGCATCGCCCTGACTCATAAGGGCACGCAGGTTCAGATCACCCGCGAACGAGCCCTGGCTGAAGGTGCGCTGACTCAGTCTGGACAGAGAATCGAAAACCTCACATCAGCCCTGGATGTTCTGGGACTTGGAGTCATTCCCACAGGAGTGCTTTCAGACGGCGCCTACCAGCTTACAGGCGCCTATGGCCAAACCAGAGACGAAGCACGAGCGTTACTTGCCACCGCCCACCGCGTTCATGGCGAGCACACTCGCCAGCAGATGTCCGCCATGAATCAGGGAGTCATAAACGTAGGCTCGGACCTGCTACAAGATCTCGGCATCGGTGGACTCACCATCGGCGGCATCCGCACCGTGGGTCCCAGAGTCGCAAACAGGCTGCCCGGGCGGCTGAAGCCTCTGGGCTGGATTGCCACAGGGCTCACCATGTATAGCGCCGGAGGCACTTTGCGCGCCGGCACCGATCAGCTGAGTCACCATCTCTTGGGCACGCCGGAGCGGAGCTTCCTCGATAGTTTCGCCCGCCAGCAGTGGGCCACAGGCGCCATGCAAGTGGCCAGCCTGAGCTACGCCGGCAAAACCAGGTACTTCAACACCACCTACACCAACGATGCCTTGAGAGTGCTGGCCACCCGGGGCGGACTCTCGGCTGAAACCACAACATCCATACTCTCATCCGGCAGCTCGCAACTGTCCAAGACCAGGCAGCTTCTCGCCGCGCTGGAGAGACAGCAGGCAGCCAGGACGGCGCTGCTCAATCAGGGGCAACCGGTCCCTACCAGTTTTCTTGCTCGCGGTCCGGGCTGGGGTCCTTTCAACGGCTCCTACTTCAATTTGAGCGGCAGCTTAAGGTCACCAGACCTGGCCACAGCCAGCCTGAATCAGTTACGAGCCAATGTGGGGTTGCGTAGCCTCGTTGCCGACGCACGAACCGGAGCCGCCTTCGGCTCTGTCTTCAGCGGCGGTGAAGCAAGCTATGACTACGCGACCGGTAGAATCAACCCCGCCACCGACCAGCCTTACACCCTCACAGACGTTGCGACCCGGACAAGAAACGGCACGGTAGCATCGGCAATCGCAGGCGGCATCATTCCGCTGGCAGGCCGCTGGGCAGCCGGAAGTCCAGGAGTCCGCCACGTGATTGCCGGCGGCAGGAATGTCGGTCAACGCATCGGCGCCCAGACAACAGCACCGGTCTGGCAGGTGGCAGAAGCTGGCGCACCACGTACCGCCCCGGTATGGCAGTCGCTGCCAGCCGAGTCATCGGGATTTGCCCGCTGGCTCTGGCACGGTCCCAGAAGCACTCTGGCCTATGCGCGAGATGGCGGAGCCTATCTCAATCAATATACGCTCTCGCCTCTATGGCGCTACGGAAGCGCAACAGGTCGTTATGGTCTTACAGGCGGTGCATATCTCCTCAATCGCGGCGGTGCAGGCATAAGCCATGTAGCCGGCCACGCGCCCGAGCCGGTGCGTGCCTATGCCGGGGAAGTCTTCAGCCGCGACAGGCTGGTTCTGCCGACTCTCGTCGGCAGCCTGGATCTGACAAGCCGTGCTGTCAATGCCTGGGACGAGAACAGGATGTGGCAGAATATGTACGCCCAGGTGCTAGAGGACGAGAGGAAAAAGCAAGAAGAGCAACGGCGCGTAGCCACCACCCCCACCGAAGGCGACCTGCCTGCAGAGCCTGCCAGATAACAGCAAGTCTCCGCTGTCCCCGGCTAACTCACAATGAGGTGGATGGCATTGTCAGATGCAAAGTTTGAGCGAGCCGGGCATAATTGCTATATTTACTGGCAGTTTAATATCATAGATAAAGGTTCTTAATTTTTATTACATGACAAAAAGTGAGATTATTTTTGAAGTGATTGAGTCGAGCGAGGGCGGCTGGGAAGCCAGGGCGCTAGGCTACTCCATCCATACTCAAGCGGAAACCGTAGAAGAGCTCAAGGATATGGTTAGGGACGCCGTACAATGCCACTTCGCAGACGAAAATGAGCGCCCGCGCGTCATCCGCCTGCACATGGTCAGAGATGAGCTGATTTCGGCTTGAAGGCACCGAGGGACATCTCCGGCAGAGAGCTATCAGCGCTCCTAAAGCGCTACGAATATACGGTCAAACGCCAGACCGGAAGTCATATTCAATTGACCTCGACCATTAAGGGGAAACCCCACACCATAACCATTCCTGATCACACGACGCTCAAAGTTGGAACCCTTCACGCCATCCTCCGGGATGTAGCCTCATATCTGGGAGCACCGAAAAGCACCATAGCCAGCGAGCTGTTTGGTTGAAGCCAGCAACCTTACATCCGGTTGAGCAGAACATAGATGCGGTCCTTGCCGCTGTCAGCCCTGAATAAAAGGCCCGCATGGTGTTTCCATCCGGGCCTTTTGCCTCTCGTCTCTCAAAGGTTTGCAATATCTGGCGCCAGCTCCAGCGGTCGACGGTTGGTTGAAGGAGGAAGAACTCAGGAGTTCCCGCCGGAGCTGGCATGTGCCATAGAGACAAGTTTTCCATCTCAGACTCGTCCTGACAACCGTGAATCTCCCACTGATGCGCAAGAGCACTGAGCCTCTCTACCCCGTAAATAGTTGTTCACCAAGCCAGAAATAGGCTGTGCTTAAGGCTTTATGAAATGTATAATCTTCATTAACCCACCTTGAATGCTGCTCCAGCTCTGAATTTTACGACCTGGAGCAGATCGGCCCCAAAGGCAGGGGCAGCATCGCTGACCCAAGGCTCTTTCATGAAGCAAGGAATTGAAGATGCCCTCTTTGAAGTCCTCTCCCGCCAGGGATATCCGGCTGACGACATCGCCAATGTAAGGGCAGCTTACGAGTTTGCCTATCGTTGCCACGACGGGCAGCTGCGCAAATCAGACGAGCCTTACATTATTCACCCGGTTGAGGTAGCCACTGTTCTTGCCCGGCTGGACGCCGACTCCGAGACTCTCTGTGCCGCACTGCTCCACGACGTGCTCGAGGACTGCGACGTCAAGCGTTCGGAGATTGAGAAGTGTTTCGGCACATCCATTTTGAAAATCGTCGAAGGAGTGACAAAGCTCGGCAAATTCAGCTTCACCTCCAGAGAAGAGAGGCAGGCCGAGAACTTCCGCAAACTCATCGTCGCTATAGCCGAGGATGTGCGCGTGGTGCTGGTGAAACTGGCCGATCGCTTGCACAACATGCAAACCCTTTCGCACATGCCTCCAGAGAAACAGAGGGAGATTGCCAAGGAGACGCTGGAGATTTACGCGCCGCTGGCGCACCGCTTCGGACTGGCGCAGATGCGCTGGCAGCTCGAGGACCTGAGCCTCAAGTATCTCCATCCCGAGGACCATGCCGAGATCAAGCAGCTGATGGCCGATACCAGCGCCGAACGTCACGGCATCATCGAGCAGGTGATAGTCAGACTCAAGGAGGATGTGGCCGAGCGCGGCATCAAAGCCGAGATAGCCGGGCGCCCGAAGTCAATCTACAGCATCTGGAAGAAGATGAAACGGCAGATCAAGCCGTTCGAGGAGCTCTATGACGTGCTGGCCGTGCGGATCATCGTCGACAGCACTGATGAGAAGAATTACTGCGAGATTGACAAAGACCCTGACACACAGAAGTGTTATGAGGTGATGGGCATCGTTCACAACCTGTTCAAGCCGATCCCTGGGCGCTTCAAAGATTACATAGCCATGCCCAAAGCCAACAACTACCAGTCGCTGCACACCACCGTGCTTGGCCCCCAGGGCATAAGACCGGTTGAAATTCAAATCCGCACGCGCAGGATGCACCACATCGCCGAATACGGGATTGCAGCCCACTGGCGCTATAAGGAGTCAGGGCGCTCCACCCGTGCTGACAGCAATGCTGACCGCAAGCTCTCCTGGTTGCGCCAATTGGTCGAGTGGCAGAAGGACCTCAAAGACGCCAGGGAGTACCTGGATACGGTTAAGATGGACCTCTTTGCCGACGAGGTGTTTGTCTTCAGCCCGCGCGGAGATGTTTTCGACCTGCCTACAGGCTCAACACCGATCGACTTTGCCTACAGAATCCACACGGAGGTCGGCCACCAGACCACCGGTGCCCGCGTAAATGACCGGATAGTCCCCTTAACCACTCGGCTCAGAAGCGGAGACATAATCGAAATCATCACAGCCAAGAACGCTCGTCCGCGCATGGACTGGCTGAACATCGCCAAGACTCAGGGAGCGAAGAACAAAATAAGGCAGTGGTTCAAAAAGCACCACCGCGAGGACCATATCCTTAAAGGCCGGCAGATGCTCGAAGCCGAGCTGGGCAGGCAGACGCTGGACGAATTTCTCCGCTGCGAGAAGGTTGCCGACTTTGGCAAGCGTTACAACATAACCGAGCCGGAGGACATTCTGGCGGCGGTCGGCTACGGAGACATCTCCACAGCCCAGGTGGTCAACCGGG
>CAYPBX010000197.1:0-5523 GCA_964409075.1 uncultured Candidatus Obscuribacterales bacterium | reverse complement strand
CCCGACAGGTGCTGTCAGCATGAGAAGATGGACAATCTGCATGATTGCATCGTTTGCACCCTGAAAGAAGTGAATGACACGCTCCCCCTTCTCCCCGAGCGTCGTCAGCGCCGCGCCAAAGACAAGGGAGAAAAGAATCAAGGGCAGGATGTCGTTCTCAGCCATGGCCTTGATTAGATTCCCCGGCACCAGGCTCACTAGAAGGCTCATCAGGATCATGCCGAGCGTCTTCTGCTCACCCTGTGCCGCCTGGACAGCTCCCAGGTCGACAAGCACACCCGCCCCTGTCTGCCTGGGCAGCACAGCGCTACCATCTGCACCGGTCCACTGCCGGACCGTCAGCTCCCCGGCGAAGCGCTTGGACGGCTCAGCCACAGCTCCGCGCACCGCTTCCTGATCGAGAAGCTCGACAACGTAGGTTCTGTCGTGAGGTTTCTGAAAGCGCGCATTTTCAAGGGTGAGCTTACTCCCCTCAATCCGGTATCTAGCCCCCGGCATCAATTCACCACCACGCAGGGCCACACGGTCGGAAACTGTGCCAACATCTCCCGGCTTGACGATTACCACAAGCATCAGTCCGATAATGGCCGCAACACCAGTGGTGAGCAAAAAGTATGCCAGGGTTCTACCGCCGATGCCGCCCAACTTGCGCACATCACCCAATCCGGTAATGCCGACAATCATGGAGGTCATGACCAGAGGCACAACCAGCATCAGAAGGGCCTTGAGGAAAAGCTCACCGATAAATTGCACCGATCTGCCGGCAGCAGGAAAGAAACCTCCTACAGCAACACCGGCTGCTATGCCGAGAATTATTACGATCAAATGGTTATTCGAGGAGCTGTTGTTGCCTGCCACCGGCCGTTGTGTCGCCTCTGATCGGCACCCTTTAGTCGAGCCAGAAGCATTGTATCAGCGTGGGTTTCTCAAAGCCGACGCATCGAATAAGGAACAACATTCTGGAGCCGTTCCGGTGCCAGGCCTACGCCCCATACCCCGGAAGAATCGGCAAACGCTAGATTTTATGTGCAACGTTTTAATTGTCAGGAGATCGGGGAATAAAATCACTTGTAGGGAGAATTTAGGGTCCGGCTCTAAGCCATGGAAACGCAGGCGAGATAAATCGCCGGCGCGGGGGATAGTGCGCGTTGGCAGCAGGGCGACCAGCCATTTGGTGGGGAGTCAATTTTTTCAGCCGTCCGCTTGCCGGTCAGGCTGTAATCACAACGGCATCCTTTAGCTAGACGCTGCTAACCAGTGCTGATGGAAGCATCTCCCGACGAAACTAAGGAGTGGGTAGATGCACACGGCAAGCGGTTTTCTTCCTCAGGTTCTGGCGGCAATTCTTCTTGTAGGCACCTGTCCTGTTCCTGTTTGGCCTCATGAGGATGCTTCCGCCGATGCTTCCATGACGCATCAATGTCACACCAGCGATGCAGAAGGGCAAATCTGCCCGCCGGTCGCGCAGAGCGTGAATCTTGATCTCTCATCAAGCACCCGCAACATACATGTCGGCAGCGACATCCTGTCCTCTGCCATTCAGACGGCGATAAGTGCCGCCGGACAGTCACGAACGCTCAGCCCGGGCGATCTGATTACGCCTGCCGAGTTTGTAGCCTTGAATCAGGTTCTGTCAGCAGGCAGCCAGATAATACAGCTAGATACGGCAGGCAGGGCCAGCGGCGGCAGTTTCGATCTCAGCTCCTTCCAGACCGGGCAGTTGACCGGGCTTGTCGTGCCGGAGGCTGTGGTTGCCATTGCTAGCCAGGGCGGCTCTTCTCTTAACGTAAGCGGTAATCTCATCACTCAGGGTATCCTGGTCGGTCTACCAACGGCAGCAAACACAACAAATACGGTCAGCGTCATTGCCGGACTAATTAATGTAGGGCCCGGCGGCTCCATTACCACCCACATCTCCGACGCGCTGGCAGCAATAATCGGCTCGCCTCTTGCCGGCGCGCCAGTCAATCTCTTCCTGCAATCCCAGTCGAACATAGTTAATGCTGGCAACATCACCGCCTCCGGAGTTCTAAACCTTCAGGCAGCAGGCAGCATAATCAACCAGCTGCCGGCAGGGTCGCCTGCCGGGCTTCCACTGCCTGTCATGGCAGGCGACTTGGGCACACGCCTCATTGCCGGCAGCGGCATAATAACTAATTCCGGCACGATTACCTCGCGCCTGGGCAACATATCCTTCAGCACTCTGCCTGGGCATGACCTGGTCTTGAACAATATAACCGGGCAGATTGCCTCAATCTTGGGAAGGATCAACTTCAGAGAGGACCTTTTCACCAGCAAAGAAAACACAAGCATCCTGGGTGGCAGCCTGTCAGCGCTCGAGGACGTGAATGTGTATGGCGGTGAGGGGCTGGTCAGCGCGCATGTTGACCTTCTAGATGCCGTATTGAACGTGAGGGCGGGGGAAGCTCATGTCTCAGTGAGGGAAGGTGATTTTAGAATCGGGGATTTTCTCATAACCGGCGACCCCACAATCGCCAATAGTGGTGGAAATGTTCTATTAAACGGTAACCTGGTCTTTGCAGGGCAGGACCTGGCCATACTTGCCAGCGGCAACGTCGAGGTGGCTGCCGGGGCCTCCGTCAGCACAATTGATCTCTCCTCAAGCGGTAACGCCGGAGACTTAACCATAGTCGCTGGCTTCAATTTCACGCCCTCCACCTCCGGGCAGGTAACGGACAGCAGCACCACCTTTACCCTGGGGAGCCCTTCCACCTCCGGCGGGCGTATACGTCTGGAGAACGTGAGCCTGAACACAAGCTCGACAGGCGGCAACGGCGGCGACGTCACCATCATGGCGCATGACGGCAGCAGCGTGAGCCTGGAGGAGAAGCCGCAAATAATAGTGGGATCCATTAATGCGAGCACATCAAGCTCAAATCCTGTACATGAGGCTGGCGATGTTGAAATATTCGGGCAAAGCGGTGTGCAGACCGGTGCCATTACTGCCACTGGTCCTATAGGCGGCGATGTGCGCGTCAAGGCTCGCGAGCCACAGATTGCAGGCGGCTCCATTACCTTCACCAACGGCACACGCGGGGGTGTAGGAGTCTTCCAGGCCGGGCCGCTCACCTCCTCATTCCTGGCCTCGCCTACGGTCGCAATCAACGGTGCCATCAACACATCCGCCACCTCTGGTGCTGCCGGAGATGTCACTGTTCTTGCTCTCTCGAACATAAGCATCGCAGGCGGAGTTACAGCCACGGGTGGGACAAGCGGCGGCGCGGGCGGAGATGTGCTTGTATCATCAGATACGAGTGACAACACGGTCATTTCGGGCAATGTGTCAATCTCTGGCAATATAAATTCAAATGCTGGTGGAAGCACGACAACATCCCCCGGCGGCACCGCTGGCAATGTCACTCTCAACGCTCAAGGGTACATTACGGCAGCAGGCAATATGATTGCTCAGGGGGGCGACAACTCCGGCGGCGGCAATGCAGGAGCTGGTGGAACTGTCAATCTGACAACCAGCAACAACAATCCGTCACTTGCCCGTGTGGGGGCTGTCACCATCAGCGGCTTCGTCGATCTTGCCGGTGGAGATGCCTCAGGCGGAGGCAATGGAGGGGCCGGTGGCGGCTTCACCGCCAATACAGGAGCGTTAAGAATCACCGGCACAGGCGCCAGCGTCAGCATCGATTCCAGTGCTGGAGCCGGCGGCACGCCTGGTGCTCATGGAAACGTCACGGTAAACACATTTGGCACTCAACCGCTGGCTGTCTCCTTAGATCTGCAGAGCACGACTTTAAGCGAAGTGGCGCTTCCTGGCGGGCTGTTCTCGGTGGGTAATTCGACCGTCAACGGCACGGCGCTGCCGATTTTAAGCGGCGCTACCGCCGTCACCTCCTCTACAGTCTCAGGCGGCATTCCTGCAAACAGGGTCGTATCCGGTCCATCATTCGTGGCCTCCGGTCTAGGCGGCGGTACCGTCACCATCGCGGTAACCGGCTCCAGCTTCACAATTGATAAAAGTGGATCGGCAACAGTAATAAATGTCGACAACGGAAGTGGCGTGCGCACCCTGGTAACCCCCGGGGAGGCGCTGGCTCTTGCTCAGGTATCCAGAGGATTTGGGCAATTCATAGGACTGAATGCAAGCGGGCAGGTCACGGATACAAGACCCGGCGGCGGAGGCGGCAGCCTGATATTTGTCCCCTCTTACGAGATTATTGGACAGCCGACAGCATTGAACATCGCAACCTCCCTGTCCGGCGGCTCACCATCGTCTGTAAACGACGTGACAATTCAGATTCAGGGCAGGATTGCTACCTTAAACGGCCCTGCCTCCTCGCTTTCGACAATTGCCGGAACCATCGAGTTCGTGACCGCCTCGACCGATCCTCTGCTTGTCTTCAGCGCGCCACAAGGCCTCAATGTAACCAGCACAGGCAGGCTGCTCGGCAACATCACCAGCCGCGTCCGCCTGCAATCCTCCGGCACGGTCAGCTGGACAAACAATGGCACAATTCGATCCGGTAGCCTCCAGTTCGACAGCAGCGGCGGCACTCTGACAGTAAATATGACAGGCGGAGTCGTGCACGCCAACAGCGCCACTACCCCTGAAATCGAGCTTGACAGCGTATCTGGCAGCGGCAGCATCGCTGTCACAGGCGGATCTTTCCAGGGCTTCGTCCGCACCTTGACGCGTATGGGAACACTATCCATCAATACTCAACTGACAGGCACCTCAGGGATTACCGGTCAGATCCTGACAAGCGGATCGGCTTCATTTCAAGTGACTTCCGGCAGTCTGAACGTGCAAAATAACACGCTCATCGATGTAGACGGCCCACTTACATTGAATGTCAATTCTGGAAGCCTTTCTGTAGGCAGCGGGGTTAATTTGACGGTCGATTCCTCAGTATCGGTGAGCGCGCCTACAGGTATCTCTCTGTCTACCGGTGGCAGCTACACAGGAGGCTCGTTTAGCGTAACATCGGCATCCGGCAATATCGATCTTTTCTCACCGATAACAGCCACGCAAGGCGGCATCAACGTCACTGCCGGCATCCTCCTTACTCTCGGACAATCAGGTACAACAGTAACCTACCACGCCACCGGCGGCAATATCGTTATGCTCGCCGGCGGGAACCTCACTTCATTCGGGACTCCTCAATTTATTTCAACGGCAACTGGCAGCTCATCATCTTTCTCCGGCGGCGGCATTGAGTTAGGGTCCGGGCTCACTAACAGTACCAGAATTCAAGACTACTTGAGCAATAGGCCATCTGGTTTCGTATTGTCACCATCAAATGTTGTGAGTCTGCTGGGCACCAGCATATCATTTACAGACAATGGACAAAATGTTGGCGAATTAGCGTTAGAACTGTTATCAGGTGGTGGCAGTGTAAATCTTAGCAATTCAACAATCAATGTAAACATGGGTGGTATAATTTTTGATTCTGTGCCATTTAGCTCACTAATTGTCCAGAACGCGCTATTCCAAGTAACGGCTCCAGCTCTCCCCTCGCCGCCACCTCCCCCTCCCCCGCCTCCGCCTGC
>CAYPBX010000196.1:0-5541 GCA_964409075.1 uncultured Candidatus Obscuribacterales bacterium | reverse complement strand
TGCGGACACCCTTCGGCCGTTCTTCCAGGTGTATTCGGCAACAACCACGATCGAGCCATTGTAAAAGACTCCATCGACGTTGTCCCATGTGCTACCAGGAGGCCATCCGCGCGGTTGCTGTCCCCGTAACTGTGGTAAGGCATCAGTCACCGCCGCTGCCGCAATGATCCTAATGCCGCTGTTCTTTACCAGGACACGGATTTTTAGCGGCATTCCGTCTACGACCGCTTGCACCTCAGCCGCAAATTGTTGGGAAACATGACCGGACTGTTCGACCGTTGTAGTCTGAATGAGCGGCACTAAGCCGGAGCTGCGGGCCGTGACCACCAGAGAGGTCTGGTCGATCGTCTTTCCGCCTGACTGCACCGGCCACGGCTTCACCAGCTCTTCGCTGCCGCCGGGCAAGAGCTGCTTGCCGGCCGGCAGACCTGCATTTATGTGATTGAGAACTCGGGTGTAGTTTGCATCGCCTTTTGCGTAGGTGAGGACAGCCTCACCACGAAGCGTTGCCGACCCTGTGCTCAGGTGGAGCGTAATGCTCCCGTCAAGCTCCATCCTGGCCGTGCCGATGTGTGTCGGCAACGGTGGCTGCACGTCGTTTCTGTTACCGAACCAAAGTAGTGAAAGAAAAGCCGCAGCCAGAACAGTGACTGAGATCGCGGCAATGAGTGCTTTGCGCATTGGTGGCACCGTGTTGGGGTTCAGTGCGATGTCGGCATGGATCCTTAGGAAGGCCAATTCGCGAATACGAACCGCCTGTCAAGTCAGGCGAACCTGACTTGACAGGCTGGGCGAACAGCAGGTGCTAACCGCAAATCCAAATGTTCTTAGCTAAAGCGGTTCCCACGATTACGCCAACCGCGAGGCCCGCCAGCACTCCAACCACCAGCCCTAGCAGAAAGAGAACCATGGCAAATTTCCTTTCGTTCTGTCTGTTGCCCATCGTTAGAAAACGAACCTCGAGCCTCTTAACCGACCTTGCACAGACTGGGTATCGCCACCGAGCTTCGCAGTCTTCGCCAAAGCCAGTGGGCAAAGGTATAAATCCTCTATCCAGCAATTGAGCAACGGGCAGTTCGCCGAAGCTAAAAGGGGAAACCGGTGGTTTCGTGCAGCGCGATTAGCACGATCACTCCGACTCCCAAAATAACCAACAGCGTCACGATCGCTCCCATCGGTTGACCTCTTGCGTTCATATTGCCGTCGATCGCAAACACACTGTTGCAGAAACCAGTCCACGCACTGACTCGAAGAGGATCAAGGCTGGTAGAACAGGATGCGGTTTACGTACCGACGCCAGCACTCATTACTCTGGCTCGATCAAGATGGGCGAAGCCTTGTTTGTACCGTGCTTCCACCATGGCTGCAGACACTATCGTGTGCGGCCCGACCTTCGGGAAAACAAGGCACTGGGCGGCCTCGATCACCGCATTATGAGCTTCAACATCGCTGGGACAGTGTTTCGAGGCGAGCAAACTGACCTCCAACACCTCTGCCCGCAGCTTTTTCCAGAGAGCCTCGAGATTCTTATCTTCCTCCCGATCTTTCCCCACACGCCAGAAAATCGCAACGACCAACAAGATGAGGGCGGGAATCAGGAGCAGTAGATACCATGCGTCCATTTTTACCTCTCTTTTTTGCCACTGAGAGTACTCTGCTGTTCGGAAGTTCACTGGCAGGAGCAATTAAAAGGCAAAGCATCCGAATGCGGACATGGCGATTCCAACAACCAGTCCGATCACAAATCCCAGTACGAGCAGCCCCATCTCTAGGTTCCTTATGTTGTTCCGTTCCCGTTGCTCGGTTATCACTCCAATAAAAAACATCTCAACAAATGCCGCGCTAGATACTCCTCAATCAGGACTGTTCGATCACTTGTTGAGCCATCCTGACGTTTGTGCAGGGCCAACAACACCGCATATTAATCAGTAAGGCGCGCTGCTTCTCAGTCCGAGACGGTCTTCCTCGCCCTGAGAAGAAGAGCGCAGACAGAGCCGACGGCAAAGGCCGCGTGAATGCCGGGAAACAACGTGAAGATGCTTATCGAGCTGAAGGTAAAGCCAGCGATCGCCAGACAGATTACAAAGAGAACGAGAAGACCAAAAAGCCCCTTCCCCAACGGGATTCCCAGGACTCTGGCTGAAGCGCCCTTCAGGTTGACCGGACCAGCCTGATGCAGAAGATTGAGCGCAAAGCCGCCCAGGGCAAGGAAGAAGCCCGATAGAGCCAGAGCCAGCTGCCCGTCGACGGTGTCGATCCACTGGGCGGCAAGCCCTATAGCTGCCAGACCGGTAAGCGCGTAGCACAAGCCCAAGACGAGCCCGTCGGCACACCAGTCTGCCGTCTCTGCGGCCTCACTGTCCTCCCACTTCACCGACTCGACATACGGCTTGGTGAAAGCATGCTTCACGACTGAAATTGTGACAGGCGCAATCCCCCGTCCAAGGCGCTGAGCCCTCTCTTTCGGAATTTCAGCCAGAAGCAGCTCCCCATCGGGCACTGAAACCCAGCAGTAATCCACGGCGGCTCTCTTGCTGAGATCGTCAAGACCGGAGCGGAAGGCTGAGGACGTGCCGTGGTAAATCACCTTGCGCGTCGAAACCCACCACTGCCTGCACAGGAAAGGCACCACCACAAGTGCCACTGCCGATACGATCAAAATCATTGTCATAGGTAACCTCCAGATGGAGTTTGGGTAAACGTCGCGAACATCTGGTAAACACAGAAACAAACCACTACTCCCGGACTGCTGCCACTGTTAGGGAACAGATCTGCCACCACCACCCTGGCTGATGCGATCACCAACCTGCTATTTGTTGAGACACAATACGGTAGCCATGAGCGCAGGCAAGCAGCACTATCAGGCAGGCGGTACCTTAGACTCCGACCCGCCTCAAGGGACTCAGACGATCTTGATCGTGTCCACGAAAAAGCCTGAGCTGGTCCTGTGACACTCCAGCTGCAGATCCACCTTGCCGCCGCGAGTGGCGGCAAGATGCGCCTGCACTGCTCTGGACTGTCCCGGTGCATAGGCGTGGAGATACCCGATGAGGCACCCGTCCACATACAGAAGCGAAAGAGAGGGTACGTCGACCCACTCGTACTGTTCACCGACCAGATAGTCCCACAGCCCGGTTGGATTACGGCGAACCTTCTGCCTGGTATAGCGAGGCTCAATATGGATGGAAGTTACCCCTTTGAGGACCCTTGTCTCGTTCATGATCTGCCCTTTCCATGGCAGCAGGCGAACCGAAGCTCGCAATTGTCACCGGATGACCGGCAGGAACCGCCAGAAAATCGGCGTTAACACCGCGCAACCCAGAACGACCGACATTCGAGGCGCCGGGGCAATGCGCCTCTCGCGCCTCGTCAACATTCAAGCTATAGATATCAACAACAATTCTTCAAAAGGTCGACATGCTTGAGCGAAGCGAGAAGGGCTACCCGCAACTTATCGGCGGTGCCGGAATGTTTCTGCTTAAGGGCTGCCTGGGCCTGATCATTGAGCAGGTCACGCGCAGCTCCTGTCTGCTCTCGACGCGCTTCCCAGGCGCTCAGAATCACGGCCACCTCCGCTGCAATTCTCTCCCTCTCCTTTGTGACCCTGCCAGACTCGCTCACGTAAACGTCGAAGTCTAAGAATAACTTATCGACATCCATAGTACCTGAGATCACTATACCCGGCTGAGATGGCAAGGACGGACGTATCTGGTTTTTCGCTGCCTCCCACTTGTGATAGGCGACGTTCTGCTGGGCAATGGCAAAGCCGACCTTCCTGGCTAGCTTCCGCAAAAGGTCGACCACCTCCGATTCAGCAGCCGAGCAGGTTGCCACCGGCGCGCTCTTCTTGAGCTGCAGGGCCGAGAACTCATTGCTTTGGGCATGCAGTTCAGAAGGCAGGGATTCACCCCACTTCCTCTGATACACGCTTGCCGCCTCCACGGCCGCCTCGACCTCGGGCGCTACATCGCGCGACGAGAGGTACGACACCTTCTTGAGGGCAGCCTGAAACTCTTCCAGAACACGCAGATAAGCAGCCTTTGGCTTCTCGAACTCCTCTATCTTCTCGGCTGACGAGCGCGCCGCAGGCAGCATCTCCTCAGCCCACACCTCCACTTCGCGCAGGTATAGCCCCACCTCCTCTTCGGTCGGTCGTTGTGGTTGGTGAAAATCGGATTTGGCACCGCGACTGTCAAGTTGCTCGACCACAGCAAGCGCCTTTTGTTTGGCTAACTCGACCTCTGCATGTGCAGCCACCACCGTGTCAAACTTGCCGGCCAGATCATCCAGATCGCCTTTGACGGAACTTGCATCAGGCCCTTTTGATTTTTTCTTGGTGCCTTTTTCTTGAGACTCCTTGACCATCTTGGCACGGGACTCTACCCAGATCTTAACCGAGTCACGAACATGCCGCGCCGCCTCGACAACAGGGTAGAGACCTGGCGGGAAGGATTCCTGCGCGTATCCCTCAACACGCTTCAACAACTCGCTGAGCGCATTCAGCTCCCCTACAACGGCGTTCAATGGCCGGTGCAGATCAGGGCGGAGCTTCTCCACCTCGTTGCGAGCCTTGGCCAGCCGTTCGTACCTCTCTCGCAGCCGCAAAGCGAAGGTTTCACGATCTACGGTTTCAGGACTACGTCTGGTTGCATTCGACACGGACTCTTTGGCCAGGCTCTGTTCTGATGCCGCCGCGCCCCAGGCACCCCAAGATTCCTGATGCACGCGCCAGGCCTCAAGCAGCGCTTTCAACTTCTCGCGCAACTTGCCACCATAGGCAACAGCAGCTGTAGCGCTCATCACCGGCTTCGGCAGCAGTTCAATCTCTTCGGAGGCACCATTGCCTGCGGTTGCTCCAGAAGTTCCACCGGGCAGAGTTCCAGAACTGCCAGGCAATACCAGTGTTGAACCGGCACCAGTTGCAACTTTAACCAGGTGCTCATGCTCTTTCCGCTTCTTATCTTTGGCTCGCCTCACCCAGAGGTAGACACCAAGGCAGATTGAGAGCATCACCAATAGAAATATTGCAATCGATCCCATTGAACCCTCCAGCTAATATGAATGTTCGAGAATCCCACGCTCATTCAGCGCGGCGGAAGGTTCCGAGCGGAACCTGCAGCCGAGCGGGGCAAGCGCGGAGCGAGCAGCGGAGGCTAAAGCCAGAATGACTCTTGAACCTCATGCTAAAGCAGCGAGGCGAAGCGTTCCGGCCCAGGAACGCGCAGCCGGGCGTGACAAGCGCGGAGGAGCTGGCAAAGCCAGCTCCGGAGCGCATAATAAAAAAAGCACGGCAGACAGGCGTCAGGCAGTGTCGGTTCAACCCTGAGCAGGATCGGTCCGTTAGAACCTGTTAGGGACAACACAAGGCTGCCTCATCGTCAGAGCCGTTAGGCTCCAACTACAGGCTCGGGCGGATGACGGCAGCGCCGATCGGCGCCACCGCTCCACCCGGCAAATTGACCCTGCCAGGACCATTGAGGCATTCGGGAGAGCACCAAAAGGGCGCTCCCGGCCTATCCAGATTACACCTGTCTCTTATAC
>CAYPBX010000195.1:0-5547 GCA_964409075.1 uncultured Candidatus Obscuribacterales bacterium | reverse complement strand
GCATTAGAGCGAGCCAGCGTCCACAGTGATATAGAGCCTTTTGCCGAGTTTCTCGCAGAGCTGGTGGGAAAGGCAGAAAAGGACGAGAGGACTAAGGGCAGAATCGGGCGCTCCAAGAGACGATCGCTCCCCTGGCTGCAAGAAAATTAACTGGTTTGGGCGCCCTGTCAAAAACCACTCGGCGATGTATATACATTTACATATCGAGAGTGGGATGAGCTATCGCGCTAGTGAGATGCATTACGGAGGTGATGCTATGGCTATTGACGCATGCTGCGATTCTCCGACTCACTCTGAAGGCTCGGAGATCGGACACGCTGCACTGTTCTCCGAGTTTTGCGAAATGGAAGGGGCTCCGATGGGAGAAGAGGAGACGTCGGATGCACAATCAGCTACTGCCCGTTCCAGCGACGATACGCAACCTGCGCAACAACAAAGGCTGCGCGAGATTAGTGCCCAGGATGTTGCAAATCTACTGAGAAATGCAAACACACTCGAAGTTGAAACGCCCGGATCAGTGGCGATATCGGTAGCGGTTCAGCAGCAATGGCACCGGGGCAGAGCCATACAGATACAAGAATTCCAAGCACAGGTCAACCGAGCACTTGCAGGTACCAATCGCCAGGTGGGCATGACGGAGGCAGACCGGGCGACCACTCAGCGTATTCAGGATGCCGCCCGCCGAGCAGGATTGCCGGTACCAGCGAAGGTCTACCTGGTACGCATGACACTTAACGGTCGGCCGGCAGGAGAGGGCATTGCTGTTCCGATTAATGCCGCCCCAATGTAGCTGCCCGCCTTTTGTAGTAGGTTAGCCGGGTGAGGATTTCCTCATTAGTCGCAGGCAGGTCGAGCCTGGGAATGTCGCTGCGCGCAACAAAGGTAAGGACGTGCTTGACCGCCGTCCAAACGGAAATTCGCGCATATCCCTGATAAACAGATTGATGGACGTGCCGCCCTTGTGGGTAACGCACGTCTCGGTTGCCGCCAGCGGTATTGTACGCAGGAGCAACGTGACTTGCTGCCTGCTAACGATGCATCTCAGCCATGCCAATCTTCTCAATCCACTGAATGTCTTCAGGCGATAGCTGGAGCTGTCCGGATTGAAGATCATCTCCCATGTGCTGGGTGCTTGTTGTTCCCGTGAGCGGGAGCATTCCAATGCGCATGGCAAAGCAGAATATCACTTGCGCCACGGTGCTTCCTGACTTGGCAGCAATAGCTCGTACCTGGCGATCAGCCATCACCTTTGCATTAGCGGTGAGCAGGGAAAAGCCCTGATAGATGATATCGTGGGCGCTGCAGATCTTCCTGACTTCCAGATCCCAGCCCAGCGCCGCGTAACACCGATTTTGCACGACCATCGGTTTAACCGTCGCGTTCGTGCATAGCTGAGAAAGCTGGTCAGCAGTAACATTGCTTATGCCGATCATTCTGGTCTTTCCAGTGCTGTAAAGACCCTCGATCGCTGCCCATACCTCCCAATCCTCCGGACCAAGGCCCTGCTGAGAATATGGTCCGTGCAGAACATAGGAGTCCACATGCTCAGTATGGAGGTGTTTTAGCGAGCTGTCCATGGATTGCTTGACTTGTGTCGTGAGATCAGCGGATGCATCATAGGGCGTGCGGTGATCCTGTCCGTTCACCGAAGTAAACTTGGTCTGGAGAAACAGAGACTCGCGGGAGAAGCCGTCCTTCGCAAGTTCCCGAAGAGCATCGCCGACTCGCGCTTCGTCGTAATGGATCAACTGATTAGCTGTATCGATGGCTTGAAAACCAGTCTCAACCGCGCGCTGGACAAGTCTGGCCGTTTCTTCCTTTTTCCAGGCAGTTCCATACATGATAGATGGAATAGAGATCTGGTTATAGGCGATAAGGGGCATGATTTCCTCCACTGGTTTCGTTTACCTACACGCGTCTGAGTATCTCGGACCTTCTCTGATGCTATAGTCTTGGTCGACAGAATTTATTTTGGCACAGTTGCCGCGGCTGTATGACTTTCCAGTCTCAGATAGCCCCTTAGCACAAACCACGCCATGATCGCATGCATCAACGGCTAAAGCTACCCTTGCGCTGGGTTTTTTTCCATACTGCCAAACACCACACAAAATACAGTGCCACCTCCCGGCCGATCCAATGCTTCTACAATTGCATTGCTTCTCTTGGCACTTTCGCCTACGATGGACAGTCCAAGCCCACAGCCAGAACCGTTGGTACCTGGTACCCGATAGAAGCGCTCAAATATCTTTTGCTTTTCTGAATCCGGTATGCCTGGACCATCATCTTCTACCCTCAATACAACCTCATCTGAATCTACCACTGTTACCCAGATCGAGCCTTTTTCTCTTGTGTAACGAAGAGCGTTATCAAGCAGATTGATCAACATCGCGGACAGATCACCAGGGTCCGCCCGGACATTGACTCGAGTTTCTGGCATATTGAACTCCATGCTCACACCCCGATTCAGTGCTTCGTGTACAACGCTCGCTGCCGCATCATTTACGGCTGCCGTGAGGTCTAAGTCTTCAAATCTCTTGTGACTCACTTCCTCGGTCCTCGCAAGACTCAACAACTGCTTCACAATATGAGCTGCGGTGAAATCATCATGCAGGTCCTCTGACGCTATTTCTGACCGATTCTAGCTGCTGCCTGCTTGTAGTGGGTCAGCCTGTTGAGGATCTCCTCGTTGGTCGCCGGCAGATCCAGCCTGGGAATCTCGCCGTGCGAAACAAAGCTAAGAGCGTGCTTGACTGCCGTCCATACGGAGATGGCTAGATTAAGCGGTGGCTCGCCGACCGCCTTGCTGCCACGGATGTTTCTCCAGTTAGCATCGTTTTCAATCCATTCTACGTTGAATACAGCCGGCAGATCCTGAATATTGGGAATCTTGTATGTCGTCGGCGAATGCGTCAGGAGCTCGCCTTTATCGGAGTATCTCAGGTGCTCGGTGGTGCACCAGCCCATCCCCTGAATGAACGCCCCGGTGAGCTGTCCGCGATCAATGCCGGGATTGATTGACTTGCCGATGTCCATCAGCATGTCCACCCGGTCGACCTTCAGATCCCCGGTGAAACGGTCGATGGTCACCTCCGAGACGGCTGCCCCTGTCGTGAAATACAGGAACGGGTGACCCTGTCCGGTTTCAGCGTTGAAGCCGATGCCTTTCGTGGCATAGAAACCACGCTCTCCTAGATTTACCCTCTCTCGATAGGCAATATGCACCACCTCGCCGAAGGCAATCCTGTTGTCGGGCTTGCGGTTGTCGAAAATGTGGCCGTCCTGGTACTCGATTCTTGCCGGCTCCGCGTCCATATTCTCATCCAGGCTCGCCAGATACCTTGCTGCGCACTTAGACAACCGTTTCTTGATCTTTCGGCAGGCATCAACAGCAGCGCTGCCGTTCAGGTCACTGCTGGAGGAGGCTGCCGTTGCCGATGTATTGTTGCTCTTCTCGGTTGAGGTGATCATGACTATGACATTCTCGGCCGGCAGCCCGAACTCTCCGGCAACCAGCTGCTGTATCTTGGTATTCACCCCCTGACCCATCTCGGTGGCACCGGTAGAAACCTGAATGGTGCCGTCTTTGTAAACATTGACAAGCGCATTTGCCTGATTGAGGAACTTGGTGTTGAAGGAGATGCCGAACTTCACCGAGGACATGGAGATGCCCTTCAAATGTGTTTTCGAAGTCTTGTTGAAGCTCTCCACCTCTGCACGCCTACCTTTGTAGTCGCTGGATTCCTCGAGCTTCTCAAAAATCTGCGGCAGCAAATTATGCTCGAGCCGCTCACCGTATGGGGTCACGTTTCTATCGTCGAGACCGAACAGATTCAGCTTGCGTACCTCGTAAGGGTCTTGGTTGAGAAAGGCTCCGATCTCCTCCATGATGTTCTCGATGGTCACGATGCCTTTTGGCCCCCCGAAGCCCCTGAAGGCCGTGTTAGGCGGCAGGTTGGTCTTGCAGACCGTTCCTGTAATCTCGCAATTGGCCAGGTAGTAGGAGTTGTCCGTGTGACACATGGCGCGCCACATTACTGCCGGCGACAGATCTGTTGCTGCGCCGCCATCGGCATAATAGTCAACCTTTAATGCAGTAATCAAACCCTCTCTGGTGAAGCCTACTTTGTAATTGCGCTTGAATGGATGGCGTCCGCCAGTGCAGATCATGTCGTCGTCCTTGTTGTAAATGATGCGCGCCTGACGTTTAGTCTTGTGTGCCACCAGGGCAGCCATGGCAGCCGGGTGCCCGGCTTGTGTCTCCTTGCCACCGAAGCCGCCGCCCATTCTCTTGGTTAGAGCGACAACCTGGTGGTTGCCGAGCCCGAGAATGCGGGCAATCATCTCTTGAGCTTCGGTAGGGTTCTGGTTGGATGTGTGAATCACCATCTGGTCGTGCTCGCCCGGATACGCGATTGCCGCCTGGGACTCCAGATAGAAATGCTCCTGTCCGGCGTTGTACATGCTGCCTTCCAGCACATGATCAGCCTCATCGAAGCCTTTGACCAGATCGCCGTGCTTGATCAGGCGTGGCACACCAAGAAAATTTTTCTTCTCGATGGCTTCGTCTATCGTGAGAACCGGCTCCAGCTCCTCGATATCAATTTTGATTGCTGCTTTCGCCCTGAGAATCGCCTTCCTGCTCTCGGCAGCAATGACTACAATCGGGTGGCCGACAAATTCACAGATGTCTTCGACCAGAAGCACCTCATCCGGTGTGATGGGTCCGAACCTGTTTTTACCCGGGATGTCTTTGTATGTGTACAGAGCGACAACACCATCGATCTTTCTTGCGTCCTCCAGATCCAGCGAAATGATCCTCCCGTGCGCAACCGGACTATAAAAGCAGTCCACAAGAAGCTCATCCTCGGCATGTGGCAAATCGTCTACATACAGGGACTCGCCTGAGACATGCCCCTGGGCGGAGTCGTGTGGGATGTTCTTGCCGACTATCGACATATAAGTTCTCTCTCCCCAGCGGCTTCGTAATAGAACTTGGAAAGAATGTTCTCAGCCAGCTGGCTGCGATACTCTTTTGCGCCGCGTACATCCGTGACTGGAGTAACCTCATCGCGAGCGATGCGGCCAGCCTTCTCGAAAGTCTCGAGAGTAAACTCCTTGCCCTTGAGATACTCTTCTGTCTTTTCCATCTTGAGCGTCGTTGCTGCGACTCCGCCGAACGCAATGTCGATGCGGTCTATCCTGTCGTTTGTGCGCGCCATTTTAAACGCAGCTGAGAAGGTGGAGATGTCCAGGTTCTGCCGTCGGGATACTTTGTAGAGTTTGAGGATCTCGCCCTGTACCGGCAGGGGAATGGCGATGTTCGTGATCATCTCATCAGCTCTCAAGTCGAGCTGTTTGTATCCCTTGTAAAAGGATCGGATAGGAACCGTTCGCTTGCCTGGCGTGCCGGTCAGCTCAATCTGCGCGTCACAGACGAAGAGGAAGGGCAGCGTGTCGCCGATGGGCGAACCGTTGGCAACGTTGCCGGCAAGGGTTCCAGCTGTCTCTTATACACATCTCCGAGCCCACGAGACTAGGCATGATCTC
>CAYPBX010000194.1:0-5548 GCA_964409075.1 uncultured Candidatus Obscuribacterales bacterium | reverse complement strand
CTGGGCAAGTCCATTGAGCGCATCTAGCAAAAACTCCTTCGGCCTGGAGTTGTGCTGAGAAATGATGCCCACCCGCGGTAGCTGTGACTTGCCTGCCTGCAGCCAGGCAGCCTTATCTGAGTTGAAGTAAGGCACCAGGGTATAGCAGAGCCTTTTCATTGCTCCGACTACCGGATCAGCAATTGAATCGCACTGGTCGAAATATCTGGCAATCTGACCTGCCATCTGCGCCGCTATAGGATAAGTCTCGTTCACGGCAGCCAACTCGTCTGCGTTCCGCCCTTTAAGCAGTGCTCTATAAGAGTTAAAGAAATCCTTGAAGACAGGGTTGCCTGGCCCTTCTGGTCCTTCATTGGTAGCTCTAGGATCGTTGCAGCCCACTGTAGATAAAAGATGCGACAGGCAGGCGTTCATCTCGGCATCAATGACCTGGCGTATTTTCGTTTCCTCGGGACAAACGCTGTCACCAGGCTGCCTGCCACAAGCACGCAGCAGTGTCCTGCGAATTGTGGTTGGCAGTAGATGTTTCAATCGGTCCTTAAGCATTAACGCAGAGGCTCTGCATTGGATCCATAGTCCGCTGTTTGCACGAACCATTATATCGGTAATAAATTAACTGCTCTTAACAGTTACGCCACATCGAGCGGTCAATCCTCGTCTCGTTAACGATGCTCCCTGACTGCGCCTGATTATCCGTGATACTTTTGAGACCTGCACCAAGCCACCTACACACCAGAGAATGAAAGCAGACCGACGAATCATAGCCATCATACAGACCCGGATGGGCTCCTCCAGGCTGCCGGGCAAGGTGATGCTGTCTTTATGCGGCACGCCGATGTTCGTCCATGTCAGCCAGAGAGCGTCCAGAGCGACGCGGCTCGATGCAGTCATAGTCGCCACTAGTTGCCATGTCTCGGATAACATCATAGAGGAGACCTGTCGGCAATACAGTATCCCTTGCTTTCGCGGCAGCCAGGAGAACGTTCTGGATAGATTCATTCAAGCCGGGCGCAAGGCTGCAGCCACTCACATTGTGCGCATCACTTCCGACTGCCCACTGGTCGATCCAGCTGTCGTCGATGCGGTCGTCGACGCTTTTCAGGGCGATGTGGATTATGCCTGCAACTTCCTGCCCAGGACCTTCCCGCGCGGGCTGGATGCTGAAATGGTGTCGCTTCTCACCTTAGAGCAGATCTCGCGCCTCGAGCTGCTACCGCATCAGCGGGAGCACGTGACCCCATTTATATATGACAATCCCGATCGCTTCAAGATCAGCAATGTTGAGGCTGTCGAGCAATCGCTCAGACATCCTGAGTGGCGATGGTGCGTGGACGAGAGCGCGGACTACAGATTTATTAGAAAGGTCTACGAGGCCCTGTATCCAATCCGTCCAGCGTTTGACAGCCGTGATGTGGCAGCGTTGCTTGCGGAGAATCCTGACCTGGCTGCAATCAACACCGGCATCAAGCAGAAGGCTGTATCGGCCTCGATATTGGCCGGGCAGGCAGAGGCGGCAGGATATCGCGGCTCAAGCGGATCCCCGATTTCGCAGAGGTAACGACTGAAATGGATTCCTGGGAACGCCGGGTCAAACAGATAAAAGCGGGCTTCTTTCAGACCGCTGAGGATGCCCAGCGCTACCATCGAAATATTTACGAAAACCAGGGTATCATTCGTGTCAAAAACGTCATTGAGGTCGAGCACGTTGTAAATCACGCAGTTGGCAGCGTTGTCGACGTGGGCACTGGAACAGGGCGTTTTGCTATTCCCATGCATGACGCTGGCTGTAAGGTCACCGGTGTCGACGTGGCTGAGCCCATGCTTGAGGTCGCACGTAAAGCGGCCGGAGGCCGATCAATCGACTGGGTACTGGGTGATGTCGAAGCCCTTCCTTTTGATGACAAATCCTTTGATACAGTAGCTTCCTTGAACGTGATTATCCATCTGCCGCAGTGGCGGGAAGCTGTGCGTGAATTCCAGCGAGTCGTAAAGGACGATGGGCGCATCATCTTCGATATGTACTCCGGCGACCATGTGGAGATCGCCAATCGTCATGGCATCAAATATGGCACCAGAGCGCAGAATAACCATGATGCTGCTTTCTTCTCTGAGGTCCGTGTAGCTGAAATGTGCTCGTTTATCGAGAGTTGTGGAATGACTGTCGATGCAATCATTCCTCATGATCTTCTCAATAGTAACCACCTAATTCAGGACCGGCTCGGCGCCGGCTTCGAGGACTATTGCAAGTATATTAAGTCCGAGCTGATCACCAATGACGATGCTTTCAACTTCTGGCTGTTCGTGGAGAGAAATATAATTCCGCGGCTGCCAACAGAGGCGACTCTCGAGTACATCGTGGTTGCCATCAACGGGCAAGGTGGGCGTAACCAGGTTCCCAAGCCGCTTTCCAGTTACAGTCGACCATTTGCCGCCCAAGGGTTCTTAAGAGAGCTTCTAGCTCAGGATTACGAGCGAATTCGCAGCATTGCAACCGATTTGCTCTCTCAGGGTTCCGTCAGATTCATGCATGAGCTTTCGCGCAGGCTCTTCAGGCATCTCGATCCCAATATCAATCTGTCCAGTTTATTTCCCGAGCAAGCAGAGATGATAAACAAACTCGCTAGTCCCTTTGCCTTTGCAAACCAGTACTTTGGTTTCTTGACAAACCTTTTCTCAAGACCATAGACTTTCCCACAGCACAGGCAGCTCTAGAGAAATATTCTCAGTCAACTTTTGCGACTACTGGACTCCTGTACTAATTCGGTCAAATCCATACAGGGCTCTCTCCGCAATCATGAAGAAAGAAGGTTTGATTGAAGACCAGTCGGGCAATATCACTCCTATGGAGTCGACAGGCTCGTTCTATGCTCAGCGGATTGCGCATCGTAAACCCGGGTTAGAGCTGGACCCGCCCTTTCCCGAAACCGTCATGATTGAGTTGACCAACGGCTGCAACCATGCCTGTGTGTTCTGCACCAACCCCAGAATGTCAAGAGCAGTCAGCCATCTCCCTATCGAGCTGTTTACCAGTTTCATCACTGAAGCAGTCTCACTGGGAGTAAAGGAGGCAGGATTTTACACGACCGGCGAGCCTTTCATGACGCCAAACCTCGATGAGTTCGTGAAGATTGCAACCGATGCTGGAGTTGCCTACACCTATATTACGACTAACGGATCCCTCGCCACCCCGGATAAGCTGGAGCGCCTGATTCGCGCCGGAATCAAGAGCATCAAGTTCTCTATCAATGCCGGCTTGCGGGAGAGCTACAAGCTCGTCCATGGATCCGATGATTTTGAGCGTGTGCTTGAGAATGTGCGTTGGCGTGCCGATTACAGAAAAGCCAACGGGACTAATCTACGATTGTTGGGCTCGTGCGTGCTGACGCGCCTGACCGAGAACGAGAAAGAGTTGCATCGCGCAACCTTCGGTCCGTATCTGGATGACATTTTATATGTATGCGCAGGGCCGCAGGCCAGCCAGTCTCTGCTGGAAGCTCAACTGGTCACGCCCTCATACAATAAGATTAAGTTCCCAGCCGAAGGTACGAGAGCACCATGCTTTATGCTCTGGAGCCGTGTGCACCTCACAGCCGAAGGGTACCTGAGCCTCTGCTGCGTGGATTACAACAACAACCTTGTATATGCACGAGTCGATGACGGAAAGCCACTCATGGAGCACTGGCACAATGCAATCGTCACTGAAATGCGCAAGAGACATCTGAGCCAGGAGCTTAAGGGAACCCTGTGCCATAACTGCTTCTATGGCGGCACCGACCCTTACGTGCCAATCTCCGACCTGGGTCGCACAACGCGCACCCAACCTGCACGCGTCCTGAAAAAGGGCCCGGACCTGCAGACGAGAATCTCCAAAATCTCAGAAATGGTACAACAGCAAGGCTGAGCACCAATAATGCCGGGCGTGATTCAGGTCTTCGTATGCCTCAATTGTTGTCAAGCAGCCGCTTTGATCCGAAGATGACGAGAATCTTAAAGAGTCCTTACCTAATACCTGGCAAGGCACTGCGTCACGCCCGAGACACAGGCTCATGATAACATCATCACCAAGCGCTTACCCTTGGCTATTCGTGGTGCCACCGGAAGAGGTCCGGTTGGAGCATGGTGATCGACACTATTGCAACCGGGCTGCGTAGAGTCGGTAGAAGTACCGTCGGGTTCCTCATTGTTTTTCTCCTATTGTTTGATCTATTCATCGTTCAGGTCAGGCCCTTGCGATATGCAAATGCCACCAATTTGACTGGGCTGAATCAGAATCCTGTCGTCTCAAAACTACCTGAGTTTCTGAGGTCCAAGCGCAATCCCGAGATACTAATGGTCGGCACATCGCTTGTGCTGGTGCCATCTGTCAGGCTGGACGATGAATTAAGCGGCAAAAAAACCAGATACGATCGCTGGTATTATCGCAATCATATTCTCGAATACGACCGAGCTGACTATCTCAAAAAACAGCTCTCCGATCTGGCCGCACGCCCACTCGATCTGGCCAACCTGGGTATCGTGGGCAGCATGATGTCGGACCATTATCTGATAGTGAAGAAATCTCTCTCTGCCGGCAAGAGACCTCGACTGATCATTTGCGCCATTGCTCCCCGGGACTTTCTGGACAATTACCGTGGAGTGGTGGAGAAGACCCCGACTTATCAGGCGGTGGCTGATTTCACCTCCATCGGTGATCTTCTAAAGACCAGCCCGAGTCTTGACACCATAGCCGATATCACGCTGGCTTCCCTGTGGAGTTACTACAAAACGCGCAACGACTATCAGACTTTTGTCGCTGTATTCGCCTCGCGCCTGTCGGGTCATCCTTTGAATCTCTATATGGCCACCACCAATGTTACCGACGGCCAGCACACCGGTGGCCAAGCGACCTCAGCCGCCACGCTCCCGGATGGTCACGGTGCCGACGATGGCACGGTGGTTTCCGTGCTCGAGAATGTAGAACCTGTATACACAGCCACCAGGAACCAGCTTGGAGATCTCGAGCTATACAAGCGTGTTTACCTGCCTGTCAACAGCAAACTATATGAAACGCAGATGAGTTATCTGGAGAAGCTTCTCAAGCTAGCTCAACGAGAGAGTGTTTTTCTTGTCCTTATCGATATGCCGCTTACGAAAGACAATCTCTCCATCCTACCTGCCAACGTTTTGCAACGCTACCGCCGTCAGGTCGCTGGACTATGCAGCCAATATACGGCCAAGCTGGTCAGACCCGGACAGGAAGCAGAATATACACTCTCTGATTTTGAGGACTCCTGTCATTTGAACGGGCAGGGAGGCAAGAAGTTCTGCTCGTCGCTGGTCAAAGCCATGGCAAGCGATCGGCGGCTTTTGGCTTCCGTTACCAGGCGTCAGTCTCTGATAACTACACAGGACAGCAAACTGTTGCCGTTCTTTTGATTTATTTATATCGTCCCGGAGCGTTGGGTCTTCCAATTGTCTTGTTGGACGCCCATAGATTAGCCTGTCGGGAATTACGGCACTGTGGATATACACACCCGGAGGGGGATCAATACACAGTGACCCTGTCTCT
>CAYPBX010000193.1:0-5576 GCA_964409075.1 uncultured Candidatus Obscuribacterales bacterium | reverse complement strand
CTTCCGGCAGCTCAGCGATTCCGGCATCTCGGTGCGCCTGGTGCGGAACTTAGATGACTGCCTTGCGGCTGCCGATTGCTTCATCTCACACGAGTCGACCATCCTCACGGAGGCGGTTGCGGCTGGAGTCCCGACATTGTCTCTTGACTACTGCCTGGGCAATGGCAGGCCAATTCTCGATCGCAGCAGTTACGAGAAGCTAAGAGCGCATAAATTGCTCTCTATCCATGATAGTCCTGAGGCTTTAGCCGGGGCTATCGGTGAGCTCCTGTCTTTGTCGAGAGATCTGGTGCTCGCAGATTGCCGACAGGCATGGCTTAACGTGTTTGCTTGTGGTCGTACGGAGGGGCTGATGCGCACAGGCTCTCTGGTGAGAGAGCTTTTGGCTGGACGCGAGCACGTCGCTCAGCCGGAAGGCCGGGTCAGCCTGCCGGCGGCAAAATAGGAGCGTCTGACGCTTATCTCTTTTGAAGGGAGAATTCGATCAGAGCCGCCGAGACCGGCACAAATTCACACCGGTGCTTTGCGAGGAAATTCTGCAAGTCGGACTGAGGAATAAGGGTGATCTCAGAATATTCCTGCGACGACAAAGGAATAACCGAAAATGGTGGCAGAACGACTTTCAAGCAGACATCCATGGTGAGCTCAGCCCGATCGAGAGCAAGAGCAAGTGGCGTGATGGAGCTTATCTTCGCCATGGAGTTCAGCTCCTGGCAGAGCTCCTCGATGAGGCAACTTCGATAGTCCACCGAGCGGTCGTCCCGCACAAAGCGCAGATCGACAGAACCGGAAGGGATTAGCTCCAGCCGGCCGGGATACTGGGTAACTGTGGGATTGCGCCTGCCGATAAGCACCTTGTCGCTCATGGTCGTGAAGCCGCTCACGGCCAGGGCAGTGCGCTTGAGCTTTCGTTGCAAGCCTGAATCCTTGCGCTGTGCCCAGAAGAATCTATAGGAGAGTGGTTGGCAGGCAATCGCTCCTGCGCTATGACTGGATACACTTAGAATGGTTCCATCGAAGAGCTCATCTCTCTGACCGGCCCGACTGGCCTGTTCGGCAGCCCAGAGTGCATCTATTGTAAGCCGGTCTTGCTGGTCAATATGCTGCTGACCGTTATCGCCCTCTTTCAGGAACACGGCAGGGGGGCTCGTCAGTGGTATCAGCTGGACGGCGCTCATACGGCAAGCTCGCTGGCTGTGAGAAGCTCGGCTGCTGAGTATAGATCCGCGACAACCCCGATTGCCCCGGCTTCTATGAGCTCAGCACCGCCCAGTCCGATGGTGGCAATACCGGCTGCCCTTGCAGCTTTGACCCCGGAAGGTGAATCTTCCAGTGCCATAGCTTGATTTGGGGTGATCTTCAAACTGCTAAGCGCGAGGCGATAGATGTCCGGCGCCGGCTTGGAGCGCTCGACCTGATCGCCGCTCACCAAAAGGCCGAAGTACTGCTGCCATCCTTGCCTGTCGAGAAACGCCTGAGTCAATTGGGCAGGGCAGGACGATACCAGAGCCAGCGCATAGCCGGCGCGCATAAGAGCATTGAGAAGCTCAATCGCCCCTGGTAGAGGGTTGACTTCACGAGCGTACTTGTCCTCAACGATCGCTAGGTATCTCTTCTGAAGGGTCTCCTCGGATGGGACTAAGCTGTAGCGATTCTTTAATGTGCGGACAATCTCGTTCAAGGATGGACCCTTGAGATCCTGAAATTCCTGTTCGTTGGGGCAAATCTCGAGGCCTGAGAGAAAATCGCAGTAAGCGGACCGCAATGCTCCAAGACTGTCGGCCAACGTCCCGTCAAGGTCCAGGAGTACTGCAGAAATTGATCCGGTCAAAATGGTCATTTCACGTGCACTGGGTGATGATGCTTTCCTCGTCGGTCCTAGTGCTCTTTTTTAAGTGATGTTGATCGATTGATATATTGACACACATACAAATGTATGTATAATGGAAGCATAGGAAAAGTCGCATGCTTTGCTGAACGCACGCTCTATGGAAACTGCGCACGTAACTGCAAGCTGCCCTATGCGCGAGTGTTACCCGGGGCCCTCGCGCAAGACAGTGGGGCGGCGTGTGCGGTAGTGTGGGCAGACGGTAGTGTTGGTGAGCGTCGTGTGTGAACCGGTCAAAATCCAGGCGAAGCGGTACTAGGAGCTTATGGGAAAAGTCGACATTTCTCGACCCCATTGCTTGTGGAGGCGAGACTGGGCTGTCCTTACAACATATAACCATACTAGGAATGTTCAAAATCGCCTTCTTGAATCCCGTCGCCGGCCCGAATCTTGCGTGTGGCACGACAAGACGCCAGCCGAGTCAGATGCTGCGGATGAATACCACGTTTCTGTTTGCCTGGTCTCAATATGTCGATGTTTTTCC
Organism: uncultured Candidatus Obscuribacterales bacterium; assembly: GCA_964409075.1. Classification (GTDB taxonomy): domain Bacteria; phylum Cyanobacteriota; class Vampirovibrionia; order Obscuribacterales; family Obscuribacteraceae; genus CAYPBX01. The sequence goes on along the minus strand of CAYPBX010000193.1, from coordinate 3,204 downwards.
CCTCAATTAGGAGATCGCCAGGCTCGATGTCGGCGATTGCTTGAATCCCACGGCGAGCATAGGCAAAAAGCTCCTCCTCCTCGGGCAGGACGGCTTTAGCGCTGCCGCCAGATAGCGCTTCGGCCTTCCGAATGGCCGTTACCATCTCCTTGAGCTCTGTGGGCGTCACTGCAAAGGCATGATCCGGTCCAGGCAGGCGGTTGTCGAGAGTAAAGTGCTTTTCGATGAGATTGGCTCCCAGAGCCACAGCTGCAACTGGTGCCACAACTGGGTCGCGGGAGTGATCTGATAGACCGACTGGCACTGAGAAAGCAGCTTTGAGCTGCGCGATGGCTCCCAGATTGAGTGATGAGAGCGGCGCAGGGTATGAAGCGGTGCATTGCATAAGGCATATACTGGATTTACCTGAGCTTTGAATCAGATCTATGGCCCAGCGTATGTCTTGAAGGTTGCTGGCACCAGTTGAGAGGATAATTGGTTTTCCTGTTCGGGCCGCTGCTTCAATGAGTCTGCTGTGCGAGATCTCGTAGGAGGCGATCTTATGGGCAACAACATGAGGATTTACGGCTTGCAGATCGGCCGGTGAAAATGCCGATGACATGAAGAGGACCTGCCGTGATCGGCAGTAATCGGACAGCTCGGAGATCATCTCATAGGGCATGGCCAGATCGGCAAAGATATCTGTGATCGACTCCTTTATGCCAGCTGCTGCGAGATAATCGCTGGCTCCGGCATTGGCGACGTAAGTGGTCTCAGGACGAAAGGTTTGAAATTTCACTGCGTCGGCGCCAGCGGCAGCAGCTGCGTTTATCAGATTCCGGGCCATTAGAAGGTCACGCCCTTTCTCGCCCATGCGCCAGTTCGAGCCGGCCTCGGCGATGACAAAGCAGGGATAGCCCGGGCCGATGAGGCGGTCGGTGCCAGGTAACGCGACGTGGCAGACGAGGTTGCAGATAAATCGTTTTATACGTACCCTTTCCTCAGTTTCGACAACCAGATGATTAGCCTCGCCGGCAGGCGCGAAGCCGGCCTTTACAAACATGCCCGCAGAGGCGTCATTGCTTGCTTTCAATTCAGCTACAAGCCGGTCTATTCCCGCTGAGCGCAAAACCGGTAAGGCAGCCCGTACAGCAGCTGCAGCAACTCCCTGACCACGCCGCTCCGGCGCTATGTTAATGGAGATATCTGCCATTTTGAGAGGCCTGTCAAGGCTGGCTGCCAGGCGGCGAAATCTGAGAAATCCCACCCGTGCGCCATCGGCCAGAATGAATAAGCAGGGCAGAGCCGGATCGCAGAAGTAGTCGTCCTTAAATTCCCTGAAGAATTGAGGCCAGACCTTGGCCTCACTATGAAATGACTGCTTGAGCGTCTCGGGATCGTTGCGCCAGGACATAATGAGGCGGGCAGAGTCTTCATCAGGTGGCACCAGCTCTAGCGAAATGGACAGGCAGGTTCTAGCTTCCATGCTTGAGCGGCTCTTGTCCTGCGTTAGAGTCGTCCCGTCAGCCTCAGCACCTATTTCCATCATTTGAGCCCCTGAATACTCCCGCCGACCGGCTGTCGCGTCCATCTGTGTGAGCAGATGCCCAATGTGGCGATGCTGTGCACCGCCGATACGCGCATGGCGCCTCCCCTCCAACCTTCCGTGTGGTCATTACCTGAATTTGGATTAGCCTTAGATCCCTATAAGGGCTGAGCGGACAGAGCATAAGCTTTCGGCCTTTACCGGGTAAGATTCGAGAACCGCCTTTAGAAGCAAGGTAATGCGTTGCGCAGGTAAGGCTGCCAGCCGTCTCTGAACTGCCGGTCTTGCTCTACAGCTTGGTCTCACAATCAGTAATAGCCGATACTGGTCGATGAGCCGAACAGGTACTAAATGATAGCTGAAATTTATGACCATAAAGCAGATGTGCGCTCGTGATATCGTTTAGGGCTTAGTTGTTGTGATGAGGCTTGGCACCGCTATCGTGAAGGAAGATGTACCCTTGGACTGGTCTGACCTTACGGTTCTTGTCACTGGCGGAACAGGATCCTTCGGGCAATGCTTTGTTGAAACTGTCCTCAAGCGCCGTCCGCCTAAGAAATTGATCATCTTCAGCCGCGACGAATACAAGCAGCATGAGATGTCCCAGAAGTTCCAAGACCGTCGGCTGCGTTTCTTTCTTGGCGATGTGCGGGAGAAGGACAGGCTTTACAGGGCCTTTCAGAATGTCGATATCGTAATTCATGCAGCAGCGCTCAAACAGGTGCCTGCCGCGGAGTACAATCCTTTTGAGTTCATCAAGACCAATGTAATCGGCGCAGCCAACGTAATTGATGCGGCGCTCGATCGCTGTGTAAATAAAGTGCTTGCGCTCTCCACCGACAAGGCCGCCAATCCGATTAATCTATATGGTGCCACGAAACTTTGTGCCGATAAGCTTTTCGTCACCGGCAACGCATACGCCGGCTTTCAACCAACCAGTTTTTCAATCGTCAGATATGGCAACGTAATTGCCAGTCGGGGCAGCGTAATCCCGCTATTTCTGGAGATGAGAGACAAGGGTGTTTTGACTCTTACTGACCGGCGCATGACACGTTTCTGGATGTCCTTGCAGCAGGGAGTTGATTTCGTAATCAGTTGTGTCGATGCCATGTCAGGTGGGGAGATTTTCATCCCGAAGATCCCCTCCATGAGGCTTACCGATCTGGCTTCAGCCATGGCCCCTGAGTGTCGCTATGAATACATAGGCATCAGGCCGGGAGAGAAGCTCCATGAAACCTTGATACCCAGGGACGAGTCTCCCTGGTGTCTTGAGTATTCCGACCGCTATATAATACATCCGAACCAGAAATGGTGGGCTCCGGACAGGTTGCTTATGGAAGGTGGCAGTCCAGTGCCGGATGGATTCAAGTACAGGAGCGATCTTAACGACAGATGGCTGACGGAAGAAGAGATAAGGGAGCTGGTCGGCCAAGCCTACAGTCTGCCGGTAAGCCCGGCTCGGTCACCGCTGGCGCAGGCGACTTAGGGGCAGGAGCGATTGTTGGCTGTCCTCCCGCTCGCGATGGTTTACCTATCCGTGACTCCTGGCTGCCATACGGGCGGCAGACAATCTTTCCCGAGGACATCGCTGCCGTCATGGAGGTTCTCACTGCGGAGAGGCTGACCCAGGGACCTAAGATCGCTGAGTTCGAGGAGGCGGTTGCCTCTATTGTTGGAGT
>CAYPBX010000192.1:3859-5594 GCA_964409075.1 uncultured Candidatus Obscuribacterales bacterium | reverse complement strand
GATCATGCCTAGTCTCGTGGGCTCGGAGATGTGTATAAGAGACAGGAAAGATACCGCCCCACATACCTGTCTTGATAATTCAGGGCAGCGCCGACCGGGCGCTCAAGGCCAATGCCGTCATGCAGCTTCTCTCCCGGCTCTCATCGTACGATCAGACAGTGCGCTGGCTGCCGCGCCGCGGTCATATTCTCCTGGAGACAAGCTATCTGGATGATTACGTGGTCTCGGTCATCGGTGGCTGGCTCTGGGAGCACACAACCAGAGAACCGGTCTACCGCTCGGCTCAGTCCATAAGAGACGAGATGGCCGGGCAGCTCGGCCTGGATTAGCTTCCTCAGACGTCCGATTCCATTCCTGCGGCAGGCGCTATCGCGTCGGATTGCTTCGAAATTGACTGCTAATCACCTCGACTGCCGAGCGGTTGCGCCCCTGCCAGCCGATAAAGAGGCTGCGGGTCGAGAAGCCGCCAGGCTGCGGTCCGGCAAGTCCCGCCGGCAGACGCGGGACTCTGAGCTGTCCGCCGGGAGTAAGTGTGTAAGGTAGTCCTCTATCTGGCGCCGCAACCCCGGAAAGCCGCTGGTTATAACGTCTCAAGAGGTCAACCATGGGGGCTGAGGGAGTGACATAAGCCAGAGAGTCACCGCCGCGATTGGCCAGACCCACAAACCCGATTACCCGCCCGTCCATACTAATCAGAGGGCCGCCCGAGCTGCCTGGCTGCACATTGGCCTCGACTTCCAGCACAGACCGGTCGACATTCTCGCCAGGCAAGAGCCCCTCCCGCACCCTTTCGACAATATCCCTGAACGGCCTTGTTGCTCTGTAATACCCCAGGGAGACATACATCCGCTCCCAGCCGCGCGGGTAGCCAAGCGCCACCATGCTGTCGCCAGGGTTGACCCTTAGCTGTCCCTGGGCCAGCGGAAGTACGCGGAAGGTCTCAAACGGGCTTGAGCGTTTAAGCCTGATTATGGCCAGATCGGTTGCCGGATCCACCTCCTCGACCGTAGCCCGGTAAACCCTGCCGTCTTCTGTATGCACCTGGAGATTGCGCACTCCCCTGACAACATGCGCGGCGGTGCCGATCAGCCCGTCGGAGCTGATTACCGCACCGGAGCCGACCACCCGCACTGGACCCTCCGGGCGGCCCGGCGCTGCCGCCGCAGTTAGCGGTCTGTCTGCCTCGCCTGTAATTCTAATGACAGCCGGCCTGGCAGCGACTACCATGCGCGTAACGGGATTGTCAGCCGGATACTCGGTTTGATCGTTCTGGTTAGCCTGCCGGTTAAGTCTTAAGGTCGGCAGCACAACCTTATCCTGCTCGGTCGGCAGGAGAGCATAAGTCCGCTCGATCGCAGGCAGAGACTCAGCAGCTACGCGATCTATGCTGATTTGAGCATTAACTTCATTATCGCCAGGCTTAGGTGTATCGCCTCCGGCAAGTTCCGACATCGGTATCTCAAAGCATATGGGGGGGGGAGTGCTGCCAATTATCTAACTGGTATATATGCACGTCGGCCAGGAAATTACGCTGGCTCGCATTAAAATTGATCGCGTACAGGCTCCAGCGTAAGCATTCGTCCTGCCCAGGTAGACTGTGAGACTCGACTCTAAGGGCATTCCGCCTAGAAGCGCATCGCCTTGTACTTCCGACTATACTCAACATAATGTTGCCAGCCGGAGGCTATAAGCCTGCGATCCTCTACACTTGCTTCTCGCAGAGTCCTTGCCGGCA
>CAYPBX010000192.1:0-3849 GCA_964409075.1 uncultured Candidatus Obscuribacterales bacterium | reverse complement strand
TCCAGCTGCCACAATCGAGCCGTCACCAACGACGGCACCGTCGAGGATCACAGCTCCCATGGCAATCAGGCAATCGCTGCCGACAGTGCAGCCATGCAGGATGGCACCATGCCCGGCAGTCACGCGCCGCCCGATGACTGTCGGATATTGCCTGGTGACATGCAGAAGACATCCGTCTTGTATATTCGTTTTCGCACCAATGGTGATGGCGTTTATGTCGCCACGCACGACTGAGTTGAACCAGATGCTGGACTCCGCTTCCAGCGTCACACATCCGATGACCACAGCCGTAGGGGCAACGAATGCCGAATCATGGATTCTGGGGTGATAAGCGGCATACGGGATAATCATCTGCTTTGCAATTGATTACTTTTCTTCCATACTCGGGCAGTTAAGCAGAACCCATGTTACAATTTAAGTCCCGAGGAGGAGAATACCTGAATGACCTCTGTTTTTGAACAACCGATGATCAAATTACTCGGGGAGCTTGCTCCGACAATTAATTGGCTCAACGACCATGGTCCTGTTGATGTGAGCAACGTCCCTGACGGGCACATCGATGCAATCAAGCAGCTCGAGCGTATAGGGGTGGTGCACAAGCGCAACAACCGCTCTTATGAGTTGAAGACGATCAGGTTGAAGAAGCTCATGGGCAATCTGGGCATCGAGCCGCTTCTGTCGGGGGCACTTACACAGACGGTTGTAAACGGCAGTCTCAACTGATTTGCCCTCAACTACGATTGCAGGAAGAACCGCTCGTGCTCTCGAGTGGGATAGGTTAATTGACTATTTGGCCGGTGAAGCAGCAAGCTCTTGCGGTAGGCTGGCTTGTTTAAATCTTCAGCCTGCAGATGATCCGGCAGTGGCTAAGCAGCTTGCCGGGCAGACTCGGGAGGCTGTCGCAGTCTTTCAAAGCGGCTCCGGATACAGCCTAGCAGGGTTGCCTGATCTAAGTGAGACCTTAGAGCACATCAGCTCTGGTACCTGCCTGCCAGCAGCAGAGCTAAACTCAATAGCCAAGCTGATGGCGCTTACCAGGAGCATGTCCGGCTTTCTGTCTTCACTGGAAGCAAAATCTTCTCCCGACCTTAGACGTTGCCGGGAGCACTTGAGATATGTAGGGCCGTTATTTTCAGAGATAAAGCGCGCCATCGATGAATCTGGGGAGCTAAAAGACGAGGCCAGCCACAAACTGCGCTCCCTGAGGCGCCAGCTCAAAGATCTGGATGCCAGGATTCAAAACGAGCTGACCGCGATCATCCGCTGCCCCGACAGGTCAAAAGCTCTGCAGGAGCTGCTTTTCACGCAACGCAACGGAAGATATGTGCTGCCGGTGTCCTCTTGCCGAGCCGGCGCCATCAAAGGCATAGTGCACGACAGCTCCGCCTCCGGGCTTACCGTCTACATAGAACCGATTGGCGTAGTTGAACTGGGCAACCGGATGCGGCTGACTCAGTCAGAAATAGAGCGCGAGGAGATGCGGATTCTCGAGGCTTTATCCGCTTTGTGCCGGAACCATAAAGACGAGATCAGCTCATCGTTTCTAGCGCTGGTTGATCTCGATGTTCTCGCGGCCAAAGTATCTCTTGGATTCAAATACAAGGGCAGCTGCCCGGAGCTCACCTCAGACGGGACGCTGCATCTAAGGCAGGCCAGTCATCCTCTGCTCTGGCTGCAACAGCTGAAACATTCCCATGACTTCACACCAAATGTGGTAGCAAATGATGTAAAGCTGGGCGGGCAGCAGCGCACCATGGTGATCACCGGTCCAAATACTGGCGGCAAGACTGTTTTGATTAAAACTGTAGGTCTGGCCTGCCTTATGGCCAAGGCAGGCCTGCTCATACCAGCAGGGGAAGGATCCAGACTGCCGCTATTTCAGCAGATCTTTGCCGATATAGGAGATGAGCAGTCCATAGAGCAAAATCTCTCTACCTTCTCGGCACGCATGTCCAATCTTGTCGACATCCTCGATGAGGCAGGCGACAGCTGCCTGGTTCTCCTGGATGAGATAGGTGCCGGCACGGATCCGGGTGAAGGTGCAGCGCTTGCGCGCGCCCTGCTCGAGCACCTCAACGCCTCAGGGTCCCTTACAATCGCAAGCACGCATTTAGGGCAGATCAAGACCCTTGCCTACACAGAGAAAGGCTTTATCAACACAAGCCTGGAGTTCGATGAGGAGACTCTCTCACCTACCTACCGTCTGAGGACAGGAGTTCCCGGCAGCTCAAAGGCAACCAGCATCGCCAGGCGTCTTGGACTGAGGGCAGAGGTTGTAGAACGGGCCGAGGAGCTTCTAACCGGTGCCGATGCTGACCTCGGAGCGCTCGTAGCCAGGCTGGAGACAACAGCAGCTGATCTGGCGACAAAACAGGCGGAGATTGAGAGAGAGCAAGCTCGGGCCCGGCAGCTTGCCCGGCAGGCAGAGCAAAAGCTGAAAGAGGCCGAGCAAGAAAAAGAAGAGATTAGAGGCGCCCTGGCGGCCAGGATGGAGGAAGAGCTCAGGAAAGCCTCGGAGACGATCAGATCAACAGTAAGCAACCTGCAGCGCCAGCCAGACCTTGCCCGCGCCCAGAAAGCCAGGGAGGAGATTGAGCACCTGCGCAAACAGCTCGACTGGCTCGCTGCGACAACTGAACCAACAATCGCAGGCGGAATCGCAGTAGGTCAGCACGTGCGCATTAAAAGCCTCAACCAGACAGGCATCGTCGAGGAGGTTTCTACCCACGCAGGCGAGAAGGAGAAGACAGAGGTCCTAGTAAAAGCCGGTAACCTGCGCATTAGATTACCTCTGTCCGATCTGGAACACCTCCAGGCCGGTCCAGCTGCCGTTAAGGCAGGAAAGCAAGAACCCGCGGCAAGCCCCCAGGCAATCCAGCAAGGTTCCATAACCCAGAAAGCCAAAAGCCCAATTTCCTCGCCCACTCAGCCAGGCTCACCACGGCTCACCAGGCATCCAAAGCCGAGAAAAATCAGAGCGGACGAGGCGGCTCACCGGCCGATGCTAGAGAGCCAACCGGCCTTCATCCGTACGGACACAAACACTCTGGATCTGAGAGGCGAGCGGGTGGATGCTGCCCTGCCCAGGTTAGAGAAGTTCCTGGACGAAGCGGTGCTGAAAGGTCTAAACGCAGCCATGATCATTCACGGCTACGGCACTGGTGCTCTCAGTCAGGCTGTTCGTCAGCTTCTCTCTTGCACTTCCTATGCTCTCGACTTTCGTCCCGGCCAGCCTGACGAAGGCGGCGACGGGGTCACTATTATCCGCTTCGATTAACAATTACGATCTTCGTAAATGCGACAGATCGCAAACATTGGGTAATCGCTCCTCTGCCTTTCTCTGTCGCGCTCTCGTTCCGCTCCGCTGCCCGGGCACGATAACGATTGCTGTCCAGAAACCAGCGTCCTTGTATAGAGATGAGTTACAACCTGGTATCAGGCTGTAACGAAGATAAAAAGTCGCGCCGGCAGCGTCTGTGCTACGTGATTTCCCCACTTACAAAGGCAGGAATGTTGATTAAGCTGGGCTAGGCGGACAAAAGAAGCCAGGAGCAGGGAGCACACATATGGTCGGATTTTCGGCGGGCCCAGGCGGAGAGACACTACTGGAGAGAGTTGCTGACGGAGATGTCCGCAGGCAGACAGATGTACCCGCTGCGTTCCAGGAGGTGTTCGGGCCGCCGCTTGAGCGGGTCGATGCCCGGATTGAGCGGCCTGCCAACAGTGTGCTGGCTCAGAACTTCGACAACCCGATTACTCATCTGCAAGCCGGGCAAACACTCATAGCCTCGGCAGACTTCGCAGCTGCCGTCGCAAGGTATGAGCGAGCCTTTCAGGGACCTGCCGCCC
>CAYPBX010000191.1:0-5606 GCA_964409075.1 uncultured Candidatus Obscuribacterales bacterium | reverse complement strand
GTTCTTAAACACCTCGATTTTTATAGTTCCTTTACTGGTATCCATCTGTACCACTGGGTTTGCATCCATCTTCTTACCTTTTGTCTTTGCTGCTAAAAGCTCTCCACTTTGTTGGGGTAGAGCCGATGCAGGATCTGCGTTCATTGCGCCTGTGGCAATTACAGTCACAAGATACGCCATAAGGCAACCAGAAGCTCTCAATCCCATGTTGATAGCACGCATCTGCTTGATAACCCCCGTCTGAAGTCTTTCGCTGCCCATTCTAACAACCGATTGGCAGGAGCGCCTCATGACTTCCTTTGCGTGAATGGCGCTGGGTGTTGACGAGCCTGGCAGGCGGAAGGTGATTCGTCCGTTGCCGCTTCTGCTGGCCCCGTGTCGTTGTCCCGCTTTTGACCGTTTCGCTTCGCACCCGAGTTACCGTGTGCTGCGCTCCGGCCGCGTTTCTTGCTTGTTCCCGGATGTGCTGGGTAATTGCTTGTTGGCGCCGAGATCCACGGTGAGCAGGCCGGTTATGGTGCCGGCGGCTCCCGTGGCGATCGGTATCAAAATCCTTCTGGGTGTCAGGTCGCCTGCGAGATTAAAGCAGGCCCATCCTGTCGTTTCATCTCCAGGCAGGAGCATTCTTTTGCCTATCCGCAGGGCTTCTGCACGCAGGCGCAGCTGATCTCGTCCAAATGCTTGAGCATATATATCTTCGGGCCGCTTCTTCAGGATCAGGCGGTGGTAGGGGTCGGTCAGGAACTCGGAGAACACCGGGCCAGCAAGGCCAAGCGAGCCGGCGGCCACGGCTGCGACCAGAAGTCTGCCGCCGGTGTTCAGAGGGTGCTTGAGGCTCTTTTGGAATTGGCTCGATGAGATTGCGACGGCTGGCTCTCCGTCTATCTCTGCTTGAGCTCTGTCACCGTCGAGGGTGACGACAGAGGCGCTGTTGTTGCGGATCCTGATCTCAAAGCAGGTGAGCCTGTCTCGGCGGGGAGCGCCTGGTGGCCCGGCGCGGACGCTGATAATCTCTGCAGCGAGATCATCTATAACGGCGGTGCCGCTTAGCTTAGGTCCCGTGGTGTCCTGCGTCTTCTGGCAGGAGGCCGGTTCGATTGAACATATCCAGCCTGCTGTAAGGCAGGCGATAAGGGGCGAATAGGCACAGCTGAAAGCAGCATGCCTTATACGCCGGAGGCGGTTATGATTCCGTGTTTTTCCACACACCTTAATCACGGCAGGCTGATCCGCTACTTTCCGGATGCTGTCCATCCAGGGCTGCGAGCCCGGCAATTCCCTGGCTCCGGCAGGATTCGAACCTGCAACCTGGCGATTATGAGTCGCTCGCTCTACCCTTGAGCTACGGAGCCGCACATCTGAGGGCCGTATTCTAACAGGATATGAACCAGAAGGCATGCGGCTGCCTTTACTTGACCTCGTGCGGTGCCATGTGCTTCTCGACAAAGTCGGTAGTGACTTCTCCCCTTTGAAATACCGGATGCTCCAGTACGCGCTGGTGGAACGGGATGGTGGTTTTGACACCCGTGATTGCATATTCATCCAGCGCTCGCCGCATGCGATAGATGGCCTCTTGCCTGTCGGCTCCCCAGACAATGAGCTTACTGATCAGCGAGTCGTAATAAGGCGGGATAGTGTATCCGGGATAACAGTGGCTGTCTACCCGCACTCCAGGGCCGCCCGGGGCTACATAGGCTTCGATGCGCCCGGGGCAAGGCAGGAAGTTGCGATCGGTATCTTCAGCATTAATCCGGCACTCTATTGACTGCCCCCTGGAATCGATGTCCTGCTGAGTGATTGAGAGCGGTAGCCCTGAGGCGATGCGCAGCTGCTCCTTAATGAGATCAACTCCGGTTATCATTTCGGTTACCGGATGCTCCACCTGAATCCGGGTGTTCATCTCCATGAAATAAAACTCTTTCCCGCAGAGGATGAACTCCACGGTTCCAGCTCCTTCATAATCGATCGCCTCGGCTGCCAGCACTGCGGATGCCCCCATCTTGCTACGGATCTGCTCCGATAGACGGGGACTGGGAGCCTCCTCAATTAGCTTCTGATGCCGCCTCTGGATGGAGCAGTCGCGCTCGCCCAAGTGTATGCAGGTACCGTGCTGGTCGGCCAATATCTGTATCTCTACGTGCTGGATCGGTTGCAGGAACTTCTCGATGTAGACTCCGCTGTCGCCGAAGGCAGCCGAAGCTTCGCTGCGCGCAGAAGATAGAGCCCGCGGGAGCTGTGTTGGGTCGAGTGCAATCCGCATGCCGCGCCCGCCACCGCCTGCGGTTGCTTTGACGATAACCGGGTAGCCGATATCCTGGCAGATTCTGAAAGCGTCATCCTCGTTCGATACAAGTCCACTGGTGCCTGGAACGACAGGGACTCCTGCTGCCTTCATGGTTGCTCTGGCGGTGGACTTGTCGCCCATCAGTCTGATGGACTCTATGCCAGGACCAACGAACTTTATCTTGTGGTCATTGCAGATCTCGGCAAAATTGGCGTTCTCCGAAAGAAAACCGTAGCCCGGATGGATACTGTCTGCTCCAGTTACAACTGCCGTGCTGATGATGGCAGGAATATGCAGGTAGCTGCGGGTGGAGACAGAGGGACCGATGCAGAAGGCCTCATCGGCTAGCTTCACGTGCAGAGACTCGCTGTCAGCCTGTGAATAGACAGCAACAGTGCTTATGCCAAGCTCTCTGGCAGCCCTAATGATCCTCAAGGCGATCTCGCCGCGGTTTGCGATTAAGACTTTCTCCAGCATGACAGGCAGCCGAGCTCCAGACGGGACGCAGATCGCTAACCGGACGGGTCGACCATGAAGAGCGGCTGACCGTACTCCACCGTTGTCCCGCTTTCGACGCACACCTCGACCACGCGTCCGGAGACTTCAGCCGGCATGTCGTTCATCAGCTTCATAGCTTCTATGATACAGACGGTCTGTCCTATGTTGACAGTGTCCCCTATCTCGACGAAAGGCGGCGCGCTGGGCGAGGGTGCGCGGTAAAAGGTTCCTACCATCGGCGATGCGATTGGCACCAGGCCGTTTCGTTCTGTATGGGAGCGGTCAACAGTTTCTTCTTCTGTGACTTCAGTCTTTACTTCAGGGTACGGTGCCTGAATGTGCGATTCAGCAGGTATGCGGACGGTGGATGTGGCAGACCGGGGTGGATCTTTCTTGACCGTAATCCTCTGGTCGCCCGACTCAACCGTGAGCTCCGTTATATCGGTCTGACTCACGACTGCCAAGAGCTCCCGGATCTGGTCAAAGTCTATCTTCACCTTCTAACCTCACGGTACGTAATATATTATCGCTCAGGTTGGTGTGCTGCGATAGTCAGAATTGCCTTTATTGCCCCAGCATAATCTATACCCTGGTTATGTACTTTCTGGTTCTGGTGTCCACCCGCACCCTGTCGCCGACCTTAATGTGAAAGGGCACGGTAATATTCGCGCCAGTTTCAAGCGTTGCTGGCTTTCCGCCACCAGAACTGGTATCACCACGCTCATCAGGAACTGTCTCTTGTATCTCCAGCTCAACCGTATTGGGCAGCTCGACACCGATGACGCGACCTTCATACTTCATCACACTGATGCCTTCCTGACCCTCCTTCAGGAACTCCACTGCTTCGCCAACCTGATCCGGGTCGACCTCGATCTGCTCGTAGTTGCTGACATCCATCAGGGTGAACTTTTCCCCTGATCGGTACAGGTATTGCATCTCCATCTTTTCCACTACCGCCTGCGGGACTTTCTCTGCCGCGCGAAAGGTGGTTTCGATGACATTGCCGGTCTCCAGGTTTTTCAGCCTGGTTCTTACAAATGCCGAACCCTTGCCTGGTTTGACATGCAAGGACTCGACTACCTGCCAGAGTCCATTGTTATACTGAATAGTTACGCCAGGACGGAAATCGTTGGTAGATATCATTACAATGACGCTCCTGCTTGCAACCAGGACGGCTGTCGGCAAAGAGCCGGGATCAAAAGGTGTAGCCGTGACGGTAGTCAAGGGAAGGGGCTGATCGTCAGCCTGCCAGATCTTATCACCAGGCCGCCGGCAGGATCGCTTAAGGCCTCTGGGGCTGTTGTCTACAAATTCGTAAATGGTCACCGACCGGCGTTAGTGTCATGGCCGAAGGTGCAGGGACAATCTCGCCAGCGTGTTGCTAGCCTTCTGGGAGCAAGATATAATCAGCTTTTCGCCTGTCGAGCCCTGTTAATCAAGCTATGGCTGCTTCCCAAAGGATGATGACGTCAACACGTAAAGCGTATGCTGCAAAAGAGATAGAGGCTAAGTGGACCGCCTACTGGTTTGGCAAGCAGCTCTTTGACCTGACAATCGAGCCGGACAGACCCAGCTATGCTATTGTCCTGCCGCCGCCCAATATCACGGGCAGCCTTCATCTCGGCCATGCCCTGAATGGAACGCTTCAGGATGTCCTTATACGCTGGAAGCGTATGCAGGGCTTCAATGTGCTCTGGCAGCCCGGTACCGATCATGCTGGCATTTCAACGCAGATGGTGGTTGAGCGGCAGCTGAACAAGCAGGGCATCACCAGGCAACAGCTCGGCCGACAGCGCTTTCTGGAAGCGGTATGCCAGTGGCGCGAGCGCTACGGCAACCTGATACTGGAGCAGTACAAGCGGCTTGGCGTAAGCTTTAACTGGGATCGCCTCGCCTTCACGATGGACGAAAGTTACGCGGGGGCGATCAACTGCGTGTTCGTCACCCTTTTCAGGGAGGGCTTGATCTACAGGGGCAATCGGGTAACCAACTGGTGCCCGCGCTGCCAGACCAGTCTCTCCGACCTGGAAGTGGAGCATCAGGAGACTGATGGCAGCCTGTACCTGATTGAATACCGATTGGAGAGTGGTGGAGGCAGGCTTGTCGTCGCCACCACCAGACCGGAGTCGATCTTCGCTGACGTAGCTGTGGCCGTGCATCCCGATGATGAGAGATACCGGACCTTCATCGGGAAGACCGTTTTGTTGCCGCTTACCGACCGGGTTGTTCCTGTCATTGCTGACAGCTATGTGGACAGACAGTTCGGCACTGGCGCGCTCAAGATCACACCCGCCCATGACGCCAACGACTGGGAGGTAGGTCAGCGGCACGGTCTTGATCAGCCGGTGGTCATCGACAGCCGTGGATGTCTCATCGAATCCGAGCTGGTACCTGAGATGTTGCGAGGCAAGGAGCGCTTCCAGGCAAGATCGCTCATAATCGATGAGCTGGGCAAGGCAGGGCTATTGCGGCAGACTCAGGAATACGTGCATGCCCTTGCCTACTGCGAGCGGTGTCACACTGTGATCGAGCCCTTGCTCTCCGATCAATGGTATGTGCGCATGCAGGAGCTGGCCGGGCCGGCAATCGCTGCTGTGGAGAAAGGACTGATTAGATTCATTCCTGAGCGCTATGCTGCTACATATCTGGACTGGATGAGGAATATAAGAGACTGGTGCATCAGCCGGCAGCTCTGGTGGGGTCATAGAATACCGGTGTGGACCTGCTGCGGCTGCGGTGAGAAGACAGCCTGGGAGGAGGAGCCAGCGGTCTGCCACTCCTGTGGGCACGGGCAACTGGAGCAGGATCCTGATGTGCTCGACAC
>CAYPBX010000190.1:0-5632 GCA_964409075.1 uncultured Candidatus Obscuribacterales bacterium | reverse complement strand
AGCGAGCCAGAAAGCTTCACTGCCTTCATACGTTCCAGGCTGAAAGCCTGCGCAGGCAATCTCTCCTGCCGGGCCGCAGCCATATGCCTTGGTGTTGCCCTTGTTGCCTGTTTCGTCGTCTTGTTGCGTGTGCCGGGAATCTATCCCCTCCTGGCAAGGCAGGATCAGGGTCTTTTCGATCACTACTTCCTCTGGCGCTCTGAGCTGGGCAAGAGCCTTGGTCTGGTTTCTGCAATGCCCGAGGATATTGTCATCGTGGGCTTTGACGATCAGGCACTGTCGGAGTTGGGTCGGCCGCCCCTGCCGCGGCAGCTTTACGCTGTCCTGGTGCGCAGCCTGCGCCAGGCCGGTGCGCGGGTGATTGCCCTTGATGTGATGCTCTCCGGTCCTTCTCCGCTCAGGCATAAGGAAGACGACGATCTTGTCAAGGAGGCTGTCAAGAAGATAGTTGGGACAAGGTTGCCCGGTGGCTGGTCGGATGCGCCGGACAAGGATGATGTGTCCCTTGCCCAGGAGTTGAAGGCTACTGAAAATGTAGTTTTGGCGAGCAATGTCGAGGTGAGGCTGAGCTTTGTCGCTGGGCGGACGCAGATCTTTTATCAGCTTCCGCCGGCTATCTTTGTCTCGGCGCTCAGCCAGTCGGGGTCGGTCGGCAATGTGGTGGTGGAGAGCGATTGGGATGCGCGCGTCAGACGCGCGGCGCTTACCTTCGAGCAGTTTCGCCATCTGTCGGCTTTCTTCAAGTCTTTTGCCCTGCAGGTGGGCAAGTCCGCGCTCGATGTCCCGGTGCTTGCTGAGCCTGGGCATGGTGTCAGACTGGGTGAGCAAACGCTGCCATCAAGTTTTTTCATCAATTATGTTGGTCCTGCTGGAACCTTCAAGACCGTCCCCTTCAAGGAAGCGCTCGAATACGAGCCGGAGCCAGGTGTAAACACAGGTCCAACCACAACTGATCTGGGCAACTCGGCGGAGAATCCGTTTGCCGGCAAAATTGTAATCGTCGGCTATCAGGATCGGGCAATTATTCAGGAGGAGTCTGGCGACGGCGGTGCACTGGAGGCTTCTCTCTCCCTGCCACCCAACAACTTCATGACACCGGTTGCTGCTCTGGGGGGTCCGATGTCCGGGGTGGAGCTGAAAGCCAATATCATCTCCAATATCATTCACAACAACTATCTCAGGCAGCTGCCGCTGGTCGTCGAGGTTGTGCTTATCGTGATAATCGCCCTTCTCTGCGCTCAACTTACCGTACGCCTGGCCGGCCGTCCTTGGACAATGCTTGCTGTTCTTTGCTTCGCTTTCATCGGCTGGATTGCCATATCCTTTGCTGCCTTTCTCGGAGCAACTCTGCTGTTGCCGGTGGCTATTCCTGCCCTAGGAGTGGCGCTGCCTTGTTGCGTTCTTGTCCTGAGTGATCAGAACCTTTATATATTTGCCGAGCGGCGCAAGCACACGCGCGAGTTTCGGGAGCTGGCTCCAGAGCGGCTTGCCCAGGAGATCGACAGGCGGCAGCTCAGCGAGCTGGGATTGGGTGGTAAGAGGGCGCGAGTATCGGCTGTCATCTGCCAGCTGGACGGCTTTCTTTCCATCGCCCAGGGACAAGATCCCGAAAAGGTAATCGGGATGCTCAATGAGAGCATCTCCACTATGACTGCCTGTGTGTATGATCACAATGGCATTGTTGATCGCATCTGGAATTACGGCATTATGGCGCTCTGGGGAGCTCCCATCGCTGTCAAGGAGGAGTCGCAGGCCCGGCTCGCCTGCGGCTGCGCACTCGCAATCGACCAGCAGCTTTCAGCTCTGGCAGACCGCTGGCGGCAGAAGCTAAACTTTTCCGCAGAGATGCTGAAAACGCACTTTGGTATTACTACCGGTGAGGCTATCTGCGGTAGAATCGGATACCAGGATCAGATTCGCTTCGGCGCCATTGGCTCAAGCATCGAGCTAGCCATAATGCTCGAGCCCTTGAACGAGCATTACGGAACCAGATGCATCATTGGCGAGGAGACGGCCGGATTGGTTAGAAAACACTTCGAGCTAAGGGAGATCGACAAAGTCAAGTTCGCCCCAGGTGATCCTCCCAGGAGAATCTATCAGCTCATCTGTCGCAAGGGCGAGCTGCCTGGTGCTATGGAAGAAGCGGTGGCGCTCTTCAAGCAGGGCCGGGCGGCTCTTGCTGAGCGCAATTTCAATGAGGCTGAGCGCTTATTTGTCGCAGCGCTCAAGATCTGCCCTGATGATCGTCCCACTGAGATAATGCTGGAGCGCTCCTGGCAGTATTCATCGAATCCTCCAGAGCCCAACTGGGATGGTGCCGAGCTTCTCGTGCATCAATAAAGTTATGGTTGCGGTGTCGCGAAGAGAATTCATCAAGGGCGGTGCGGTTGCTATTGCAGCTCCGTTCCTCTCCTGCCCGGGGCTGGCAGGGTTATCGGCTGTTGATCCGGTAAGCTACCCGCAGGGACCACGCCGCCTTCTTGTAGTTGAGCTATCTGGTGGCAACGACGGTTTGAATACGGTCGTTCCCTGCAGAGATCCTGCCTACTACGATATGCGACGCGGCCTTAGTTTGCACCGGCAGCAACTTCTGCCACTGTCAGCTGACCTTGCCTTGAACGGCTCCATGATGGATCTTCACAGTCTCTGGCTTGAGGGGCAGCTGGCGATAATCCAGGCTGTCGGCCATCCAAGCTTGACTCGCTCTCATTGCCGGGCCAAGGAGATCTGGCGCACAGGTCAGCCAGATTGTATAGGCCAGACGAGCTGGCTGGAGCGTTGTCTGGATGGCTCTCTGCAACGGGAATTCTCCAGGGACAGTTCGCCTTCCAAACCAGTAGTTCTCAATCAGGCAGCTTCTGCTTCTCTCAGCCTGGCAGATAGGCACGTTGAGTTTGCTCAAGCGCTCCATCGTGTCTCAAGCCTCATATTTTCCGGGATAGGATCCGGACTGTTCACCGTCAGTCTTGGCGGTTTCGATACACATGCCAATCAGCTGGCTGTTCACAATGCACTGCTAGCGATACTGTCTCAATGTCTAGGGATGTTCCATCGGAATCTCAAAGACAACGGGCTCGACAGGTCGATACTGACGCTGGTACTGTCGGAGTTCGGCAGGAGGGCATATCTTAACTCAGAGGGCGGAACGGATCACGGCTTGGCCGGGCCGGTCTTTGTAATCGGCACCGCGGTGAAAGGTGGTATCTATGGCCAGCAACCGCCATCTGCAGGCGCGGGAAATGGGGATCTACCTTGTCTCATCGACTTCCGGCGTGTCTATGCCACCATTATTGATGGCTGGCTGAAGGCAGACAGTCGCGCCGTGCTGGGAAACTCGTTTGCTGCGCTCCCCTTTCTTTAGCGCAAGACCAGGCGAGTAATGTGGGCAATTCTGCGGCGTGCAAGCTCGACAGTAATCTTGCTCGATGTCAATTGGTCGCTATCGAATCGGTGGAGGTCTCAGGTGGGGACGTACTGCAGGCGCAGATGGTGGCCTTGGTTGTTGTATCCGTGGTGGCCGTGGAGGATGGTTGCCTTCTGTCTGCGGCAGATGGACATAGTACAAGGAACCGTGTCCAACCGATACGGGGATCACGAAGGTTTCCAATTGTCTGCCGAGACGTCTGGTAGCGAGGCTGAAGGCTTCGCGCATGTTCATTGGGGTGTCGAAGCGGGGCGGTTGTGCGCCAAGAAAGAAAACGCTGGCGGACTGTATGCCGTAGACACGGGCAAGCAGCGTGTTGACCGAGGTGATCTGTTCATGGGGCGGCAGCGGTGCGCCAATCGGTCCGCTTGTTGCCGGTCGCTCCCGATAATCGATGAAGTGTGCAGATCCTCCGAAGACCAGTATGCGCGCGTTAGGATTATTTTGCAGAACTTGCGCTACAATCCTTGCCCATTGCTGATTACGCAGGTTCATACCGGCAGGCGTGTGTCCTCCCCGATTAAAGGGCAGATCCAATGCCACAGGTGTGAGCCCCAGATCCCGGATGGCGTCTAATAGCTGCATAATTCTTTCGGAAACGGCTGGTCCATGGTACCACTGCTCGTTTAGCGCGGCAAGAACTTCCTCTCGGGTGGCCTGGCCAAGCATGTATCTATCCAGCAGTGGTTGGGCGCTGGCGGGAAACATCTCCAAGGCGACGTGAGTGAGACCGAAGCGGTCCCTGAATTCCTGAAGATGTTGAATGATCTGATCTTTGTCCATCATAACGTCATGATGCTCACCAAAGGACACAACCCGATAGTTTCCCCAGATTTGCTCGTAATTTAGCGGTGTCAGGTTCTGCAGGTTGGCGGAGAGGAAGTCATGGATGGTATTAACGTCTGCCCGCGTGTAGCCGTTGTCGGTTTCAAGCCTCATAACCGATGGAATGTTGGCCCAGAGGATGATTCGATCCTGCTCGCTCCTGCATATACGTAGGCCGCGCAGAATGGTCAGAACATCAAGCGATTCGCGTGAGCTTTGCAAGCAGCGTCCCGACCGATCAGTTGCTACATCGACGGTACTTGAACGTCGAGGGTCGAAAACCGGGTTTTTCTCTAATCCATGGTTTGATTGTTCGCCTGATGTCTCCCGTTTTAATCCCCGGATGAGAGGTGTTGTTGTTGCTGTCTGCTCGACAACACCTCCTTCTCTTCCTGCCAGTAGGGAGAGAACATCGAAGTGATGTTCGGCTTGAGTTTCTGTTATGGGGAGTACAGTTGAGTCCTGTAGTAAAGCCACTGAGTCAAGGGCCATGATGAAGGTCTCCGTTGTGATCGATTCTGGAGCCTGCTGCTAAAAACCAGCCTTTGAGGTCACAGCGTACTATGTACGATACGTCCAGTCACCGTATGAACCGACCGTTCCCACTGTGGGTTTGTGCAGATCCAGGAGGCTGGTTTTACGTTACCGCTCTGGGAGAACCGGCTCCCGCACTTGTCGACGGCTGCTAGTTTCGAATTATGGCTGCCGGAAGATGTAAAGCGAAGCTTCAGCCCTTATGGGTCCGGCGGTGCATCGCCTTCCAGCATCGTCCAGAACTGGCGCTGGACATCCCAGACACCTTCTCCCTTCCAGTTTTTTAGGAATACCTTTACAGTCCAGAGCCCCTCGCGATTAAGCGTTAGTTCCGGATGAAGAATGCAGTGCCCGCGATAAAGATCGTTGGGGTCGTTGGCGCTGAACTCCTGGCTCCAAACCTCCCTGCCGTCCGGGTCTTCAATGACAGCCAATCCCTTGTAGCCTCTGCGCTCGTAGGGAGTCCCAAAGGAGATAACCATGCCGCAGCGGAGCTGAATGGGTAGGTTCTTGCCGACGAAGAGGTCAAAGAGTCCAACGGTGTTAACCTTGCCGTCTTCAGTATGCTCTGCCCTCTCGCAGAAAAGGATATAGCCGCTGTGCAGGTATTTCATCTTCACTCCGGTCCGGACACGTATCTAAAGTCAGGGGAATAAGTTTATCTTATTTAGAACCGGATGGAAATTTGTAGGTTATTGACTAGTTGTCGCCAATGGGTACATGGCTGCTGTGTCGGTTGTGCCACCTGGCGATCGCGCGTTTTGCTGCATTTGCCATCTGGCTTATCCCCGTCTCGCCACCGTTGGGCTGTCACAGGCCCCCGTTGCCATGGTCAGCAGGCAACACTCC
>CAYPBX010000189.1:1633-5644 GCA_964409075.1 uncultured Candidatus Obscuribacterales bacterium | reverse complement strand
TTTGCTGCTACCTCTAATGCCGCGCTCTATCTGGGAGCGTATCCTCGCTTTGCCGATGTGGAGCCCGACACAGGCACCATCGATGTGGGCTCGGTTGAGGGATTGCTGACGGGCAAAACCAGGGCGATTATAAGTGTCGACTTTGCCGGACATCCCTGTGAAATGGATCGTCTACGCTTGCTTGCTGATCGACATGGGGTCGCCTTCATAAGCGACTCGGCTCATTCCTTCGGAGCGTACTACAGGGGAGAGCCTGTAGGACGACATGCGGATATGACCGTCTTCAGCTTTCATCCAGTCAAGAGCATCACCTGCGGTGAAGGCGGAATGGTCGTCACCGAGCATGACCGGTGTGCCAAGCAGTTGAGGCTTTTCAGAACTCACGGCATAGCCAGGCAATATGAGATTTCTGCTGAGAGCAGGTCTGTCCCATGGCATCAAGAGATGCAGTTTCTGGGATACAACTACAGGCTCACAGACATACAAGCTGCACTGGGGCTGAGCCAGCTCGCTCACCTGGAGGATTTCATCGCCCGCCGACGTGCCATTGCTGCCGTTTATCGTGAAGCGATTGCCAGCATGGATAACATAGACTACCTGATAGAGCGGAAAGATTCGCAATCAGCCTGTCATCTCTTCCCGGTGCTGGCGGATGCCGGATGGGGCGGGAAAGGCAGAGAGGAGATAGTCAGGCGCATGCATGCCGAGAACATAGGAGTGCAGGTTCATTACATTCCCGTCTACAAGCATCCGTATTATCGGCAGATCCTGACTGACGATCCAAGCCTCCATTGTCCGGTCACCGAAGCTTTCTACGAGCGCATTCTCAGTTTGCCGATTTTCCCAGCTATGACCGACCGGGATGTAAACGATGTTCTCACCGCCTTGAAAAAGGTGCTGGATTAGGAGACCGTATCTCGGGCACAATGGAAATTTTCTAGATTTCTTATTGAGTGTCAACGGTCCGCAACAAAGCTCTTGGTTATTCTCTGGGAGCACGGGCGTCCCGCCCGCCATTATCTTGGCGCTCTGACAACGCTGGGAAGCCAGCCCAAGTTGCAACACCCAAGTATCAATCCAGGCTCCAGGCGAGCGTATCGCAACTAAGGGCAAGCGGTAGCCGCAGAGCATACTCTTTGAATAAATCAGCGTTCAATATAAGACCTGGATCAGTGTGGCCTATGCTAGGGAGTCTCCCTTTGAAGGCAAGCAGTGGCGGAACTGAAGTAATTCCTGGGCCGAAGAGCTTTTCGAGTGTGCGCTGCCCGATGAAATGGGTTGCTGGTTGTCCATCGGTGTTGCCTGTGCGTACGCTCATTACCTTGCCATCTCGCGCTTGTATGAGTGGATGATAAAGAGCGAAGAGGCAGTATGGACTGAGCTTATACCTGGGATCGGCCCAGAGAGTCAGCGTGCCTGCCGTCTGTCGGTATAGCTTGGTCCAGGCTCTCTCTGGAGCAAGCCAGCCAAGGTCAATCGTCTCGATTAACGCTTGAAATGACGCTGGAATCTGGCAGTGACACGAGTGCCCTGTCCTGACATGCAAGATCTCCATGTTGGGGTAGGTCTGGGTGCCGACAGACCTTAGAAATTCTGGGGAAAGCTGTATGCTTTCGCTGCAGCACGCCCAGATGGAGATGAGCGGATAGCTTTTGCTACTTGTTGTTGGCTCTTCCTGCGCCATCTCATTTTTGAGGAGGTCGGTGAGCAGATTCAGTCCTGCCGATGCGACTTTTGTTTCGATAGTGTCAATTGCATTGGCGACACCATAAAGGTTGCCATTCTGCAGACTGACGAAGGCCTTCAAGATCGCCAGCCAGCCTGGCATCTGGTTCCATTGTGGGAAGTTAGCCGTTATGGAGAGCAGACGTCGGGCAAGCGCTACAGAATGATTGCGTGCTAGAAAAAGGATAACGAAAGCCAGGGCAGGTACACTGAGATCACGCAGCTTGAAGCCGATCTCTTGATCATCGAGCCCGGCGGCTCCTGCGGACAGTTCTGTTGTTGCAGACAGAGCCGAGAATTGATCCTGGTCAAAATCACCGGCGGCAACGAAGATCAGCTCTGGCCCGCTCAATACTCGTATGGGTGCCTTCAGGCGTTGAGCAAATTCCTTATTGACAAATTTTGGGCTGAAGTAAGAGATATGCTCGAAGCTGTCAGCGTAGCCGCTGAACTCTTTAACGCTGAAATCGACATTGGGGAAAACCGCCAAAAATTTAGCCTGCTTTTCAAGCAGCCCGTTGATCTCGCTGAAGAACCTGTCCAGATCGACGAGATGCTCGACCACATGAAAGGCAGTGACCAGATCGAAGGCCGGCTGCGCGCTTGCCGCCAATCCCTCCACCTGGCCAGCGATAATCTGGTGACCCTTCTGCCGGCAACGCCCCTGCGCCCAGGGAGAGGGCTCAATGCCGTAGGTTTGGAAGCCGAAGGCCTGGCATAAATCGAGAAATGTACCGGATGCACAGCCGATGTCGAGAACCCGCAGTCCAGGCTGCGCACGCATAAGGAGCAGGGCAGTAAAGAGCTCGGCCGACCAGTCGCGGATAGAGAACAACTCGTAATCCTGGTAACCGACCAAAGCGGTTTGCCCCTCGACTTTATTAAAATATTGCTCATCTGAATAGAGCTTGTCGAGGTCGAATGGGATAGCAGAGACTGCTCGGTGCCCGCAGCTCAGACACTCTAGGATCTGAACGCCGTCCAGCCTTTGAGCTAAAGGTCGGCGAGCGTGGCCGTCGCAGAAAAAGCAGGGATGCGTCCCTGAAACGACGACTCCGGCAGCATTGTAAATTGAGGTTGGCAACTGTGTTGAACCCGTTGCGCGTCAAGGCAGCTGTTGCAAGCGGCTAATTGAACCTAGGGATTATAACCGCTCCTCGGGATGATAAGGGGTGCAGCATTTAACGCGGCATTTGGTCTCTTTTGGCGCTTTAATGCCCCACTTGACTTCTTGTCCGGAAAAGCATCGTGTGATGAAGGTGATTATGGCGAATTGCGCTAGAACTGAAAGTAGATAAAAGGCTCGGAGTTGTCCGGAAGGAATGTAACCATAGCCAGTATCAAGATGGTGCAAAAGGCTGCCTTGAGTGGAGCCGGCAGTCTCCTGAAAAAGCCTTTCTCGTTGAGGATACTGACGGGAACGTTGGCAAGGAGCAAAAGCGCGAGCATCACGAGGGTAACAGGCACAATTACCGGCAGCTCGAGCTTCAAGACGAGGAACTGATCCACCTCAACACGGGTAAAGATCGGCTTGAAAAGTATCATATGCTTCACAATGCTGAAGGCGGTGCCGATGTCGTGCACGCGAAAGAATACCCACCCTATGCAGACAATATGGAAAGTGAGAAAGACCGATGCTGCTCGCCAGAGACCGGTTGTGCACATATTTTTTAGCCAGGCGGTTTTCTCGCGGGCGATTGAAAACTCGCGGTGCAATATGAGTGCCAGCCCGTGATAAATTCCCCAGACGACGAAGCTCCAGGAAGCGCCGTGCCAGAGCCCGCCCAGCGCCATTGTGATCAACAGGTTGCGGTTGGTCTGCCAGCGGCCATGGCGGGAACCGCCAAGAGGTATGAAGAGATAATCCCGTAGCCAGGTGGACAGCGAGATGTGCCAGCGGTGCCAGAAATCCGAGATGTTCCTGGCCAGGTAGGGAAGGTTGAAGTTGATCGGGATGTTGTATCCAAACAGCATCGCCGAGCCGCGGGCTATATCGGTGTAGCCCGAGAAATCAAAGTAAATCTGAAAGGCGAAGGCATAAGCAAACAACCACAGCTCAGGCGCGCCGTATGCACCCGGGTCCTTCATTCCCATATTGACAAGCACAGCCAGGTTGTCGGCTAGCAAGACTTTCTTGGCAAGCCCGATGACGATGAGGGGCACGCCTTCGTCGAAATAGCTCAAGCGCAGCTTCTTGTCGGCAAGCATCTGTGACTCAAAGTCAGGATAGCGCTTGATCGGTCCGGCAATTTGAATCACAAGTCCTACGGAGTCGCAAACGAGCGA
>CAYPBX010000189.1:0-1623 GCA_964409075.1 uncultured Candidatus Obscuribacterales bacterium | reverse complement strand
TCATGCCTAGTCTCGTGGGCTCGGAGATGTGTATAAGAGACAGGGCTATCTGCGTCGGGAAGAAGGCAGCAAAGAGAGCAAAGAGCACAAAGGAGTCGATCGGCTTGCGTCCGCGGTGAATCTCAAACAGGTAATGGATGAACTCGAAAGTGAAAAACGAGATAGCCAGAGGCAGAATGATGTTGACCGACCAGTGTGGATTGCAGTGAAAGGTAAGCCCGGCCGTCAAGTTGAGGGTATTGAGAAGGAAGGCCGCGTATTTGAAAATCCCCAGGCAGAGAAGATTGGCTCCAATACCGGCAGCCAGCGCCAGCTTCTTGTGTTCCTTTACTTTGTGGAGGAAGTTTCCCCACAGCCAGTTGAATACCGTCATGCCGAATATGAGCAGGATAAAGGCCGGAATCCAGCTCATGTAAAAGAGATAACTGGCAACGAGCAAAAGCGGCAGGCGAAATCGCCTGGGCGAAATCCAGTAAAGGACAAGGACGGTCGGGAGAAATACCAGATACTGGAAGCTTGTGAAAAGCATTCAGAGACCTGCGTGGTGGCTGATGGTTTCTCTAGGATCTACCGGGCACCTGATGGTAGCACAGGACCTCTTGTCATGTATCTCTAGCTGTCAGCCATGGCTCTAAATTGTTTCTCACCGCCTCCAGTACGTACCCTTGCCTGGTGCGTCCGATAAGCAGGTGGTCTTTCGTATACATTCACTCCTGGGTGTCTGCGTTCACCAGTGATTATTTACGGTCCTTCTTAGGGTTGAAACAACGCCAAGCATTTTACCTGTCTGCCAGGATTGTGATGCAGTCGGATGGCTCTCCGACGGCGTTACCGCTGCGATCCCGTAGCCTGGCTCGTATCTGATAGTACCCCGGGGATGCGAAGTGATCAGGGTCCAGCCGATATGTCTGGCGTCCGGCTGGAGCCGTGATGACCTCTCCAATTGTTTCCTCTTGCTCATGGCTCTGGAAGTTGTCGAAAAAGTAGTTTGGCTTGGATACCTCCAACCTGCATTCCTGGGAGCGGAGAGAGGGATCGATACGCAAAGCCAGCATAACACCGCTTACTGGAAGCTCGTAGATGCCTGTCGGAGATGCTTGCTGATTGATTACAGATAGCTGAGCGGCCAGCAGACGCGATGCGACCAGCTGAATGTTTCTCAATTCAATCTCCTCGGCTGGAGGCAGCTCCAGAAAGAGGCTCTTGATCGAACCGGTGGTGAACCAGCGCCAGTGATTGGAAAGCTGGAGGCCGACGGTGTGAAAGTTGTTGCCATTATCTCCTGTCACGGGAACAAGCGTTGAGGCTGTGCCGGTCTTATGCTCGATGGCGCTTGCGGCCCCACCCGTCCTTTCCCACCACCTGCACTTGAGGATAGGCCGGCCTTGCGGATTGGTGAGTCTGATATCGAGCTCGAGAAAGTCAAATTCTAGAGGACTGATGTTCAACTCAGACCAGTAAATGCCATCATCGGCAGTGATACCAGCAACCTTCAATCGGCTACCCTCGAGTGTGTATATGGCGTGTCCGGCAGTATGTGGTTGCCACCCTGACTGCCCACCTGCTGTTGTTACTACTGTCTCTTATACACATCTCCGAGCCCACGAGACTAGGCATGATCTC
>CAYPBX010000188.1:0-5646 GCA_964409075.1 uncultured Candidatus Obscuribacterales bacterium | reverse complement strand
CTGCACGCGCGCGCTCGATCATTTCATCGGTCAGCGACCTGGCCGTATTCAGCCAACGAGGATCTGGATCCACGGAAGCAAGGTCCAATAATGCCTGGGCTGTAAAGGCATAGTCATCAAGATAGGCAGGAATGCGGGCTTTTCCCTGGCTGTAAGTTCTGAGCAGCCCCCCGGAAAGTCGAAGATTTTTCAGGAGAAACTCCACCGCAGCCTCTGCCGATTTCAAATACTTTGCCTCTCCAAGAACGAGATATCCTTTAACTAAGCTCGAGATCATGAGCGCATTCCATCCGACGAGCATCTTCTCGTCCCGATCGGGATGTGTTCTTCGATTCCGATGAGCGAGCAGCTTTCGTTTCACATGCTCCAGTCGCCTGCTCAAATCCTTCTCAGAGAACCCCAGGCGCCGTGCCAGATTCGCTTTCGTATCCGTTAGATATGGAACCGTAGCGCCGTTGCTGAAGTTGCCACCACTGTTTATGCCCAGGCACTGGAGAGCAAGTCTGGCTTCCTGCGCAGTTAAGGCAGCTTTCAGATCAGCAGGGGTCATCAAATAGAATTTTCCTTCCTCATGCTCGCTGTCGGCGTCGATACTCGCATAGAAGTAACCCTCCGGTGCTGTCAGATCTCTAAGCACGAAGTCCAGTGTGTCACGGGCGACCTCCCGCCAGGACTCATCTCCAGTAACGCGGTAACCATCCAGATAAGAGCTCGAAAGCATTGCATTGTCGTAAAGCATTTTCTCAAAATGCGGTATCATCCACCGCCGGTCTGTTGCATAGCGCGCAAAGCCGCCCCCAATCTGGTCATGGATGCCTCCCATCGCCATCCTGTCAAGCGTGTTGCGCAGGTATTCGAGGATAGAAGACCGTGTCTGCTTATCGAGCTCAATGCCGCCTGACCAGCAACGGATGAGCATCTCAGTTACAGACGGATAGGGAAACTTAGGACTTGTGCCAAGGCCGCCCCATTCCTTATCTGACGCTTGCAGTATGCTGGAGACGGCATCAGCAACAATCCGTCGCCGATCTACGGTCCGGCCGGAAGCTCCCGCATTGAATGTCGATATCTGCTCGGCGACTCGGCTCGAGAGACTGTATAGATTCGCTTGATTGTCTTGCCACGCTCTGGAAATGGAAGTCAACACCTGCTTGAATGAGGGCTGACCCAAACTACTCGTCTTTGGAAAGTACGTTCCAGCAAAAAACGGTTTTAGATCCGGCGTCAGAAATACTGTCATCGGCCAGCCACCACTGCCGGTCATGGCTGTAACCGCCCTCATGTAAATCTCATCAAGGTCGGGGCGCTCTTCAC
The DNA here is from genome assembly GCA_964409075.1 of uncultured Candidatus Obscuribacterales bacterium. Taxonomy (GTDB): domain Bacteria; phylum Cyanobacteriota; class Vampirovibrionia; order Obscuribacterales; family Obscuribacteraceae; genus CAYPBX01. The sequence continues at coordinate 4,332 of CAYPBX010000188.1, read as the reverse complement.
GATCGACCTTAATATTGATGAAATGGTCGTTCATAAGCCTCGCGGTCTCCACATCCCTGAAGGACTCATTCTCCATAACGTGGCACCAGTGGCAGGCAGCATAACCGATGGACAACAGAATCGGTTTCCTCTCTTTCCTGGACCTGGCAAGCGCCTCCTCACCCCAGGGATACCAGTCGACCGGATTGTCCACATGCTGACGCAGATAAGCGCTACCCTCGTTCTTCAACCTGTTTAACTTCGCTCTCGATGTGGGTCGAGTCGAGCCAGCCTTATCAACCTGTCTCCTGGAGGAGTCAAGCTCATGGGAATCGCGGCTCCAGCGACAACCGCACAAGAGACTGGTCATGATCAACAGCAAAACGAAATTCCGACAGCAGGAAAACATTGGCATCTACTCATCCGCAGGAACAGTGGCGGTAGACAGGTTGCGCGCATCTTCCTGCTCGGCGGTCGTTGACCGCGGCTTTCTGAATCGCATCAAATAGTGCACGCTGAGCCCGGCCGAATTGATCTCGTCGACAAACTCGAACCCGGCATCGATTATTTCGGATTTCACGGCGTCTTTGTCTTTATCGACATGGCTGAGAACCCAGTCTGTCGATACTCCCGGTATTCTCTCGTAGTCGACGATCGCAAAGATGCTACCAGGTTTCAATGTTTGAAGAATCGAAAGCAGCATGTCTTCGGGGTAATCGAAATGGTGATAGGTATCACATAAAAACGCCAGGTCTACGCTATTGGCAGGCAGCCTGGTGCTCCTGTCCGTCGACTCAACAGCGTGTATCTGGTGCAACGCGCAATCCGTCTTTATTTTGGAGATATAGCTGCATCGTTCCTTGTTATTCTCAAGAGCAAATACATGTCCGCTCGGCCCGACTTTTGCGGCAAAGGGAAAGGTAAAGGTGCCGGTTCCGGCACCAATATCAGCTACAGACATCCCGGCCTGCAATCTCAAGGCCCTGACAATCTCCTTCTTCCTTTGATTGACCTCCCTGTCCTCGTTCTCGAACTCCCTGACCCATTCTGGAATCTCGGGTTCTGAAGCCTCGTTTAGACCTTGGACAGAATCGATTCGGGATTGATTATTTGAGACGCATCGCGACGCTGATGGCGACGAGCCCTGAGCAGACCCGGTAGATGCCGAGCTGGCCCAGGCTGCCGAAAGCAGGAAGACAGCGGTCAGAAACAATTCAACAAGGTGCATGCATCAACCCTAGGCGAAAAAAGCTAGAGGCATCAGCATTTAATAGTATCAAGAAGCGTTCAAATATTTATTGGACCACGGGGTCACAGGACGGGCACAAATCGGCAGCGCCTATCGAGCTCTCCTTCTCAGGGCTGATACAGGAATCTCAATCGGTATCGGCTGGTTGTTGTTGCTGGGGTTTCGCATCTCCAGACGCAAGACCGGCTTTCCGTCAGCGCCATTTCTAATGGCTGCGGCTGTCGGCGTCATCTGGACTCTGCCCAGAAGGGTGCTCACATTGAGGGTGATGCCCCGGACATTCTCCAGCCGCACCTCATTTTCGCGGTGTGAAAGAGTGGCTGACAACGAGCGGTCCAGAGAGATAGAGTCAATGCTCGAGCCGAGTATGTTTATGGGAGGATTGAGTCTGATCTCCTTAGGCTCCTTCGCCTCTGCTGAGATGCCGAGCCTTCCGTCCGTTGCCCTGGAGAGCCTGATCTGCTGTAGATCGTCGGTGCCCTGGAACATGTTCAAGGCGTCCCCTACACGCTGGATGACATCCGGCTGCTGCATGAGCGTGCGCATGGGGCTTCCAGAAGGAAAGTTCTCCTCCCTAAGCCTGACTGTGCTGGTTCGCCAGCGGTGTCCGCGCCCGAGCAGGCGCCGCCCCATCTGAACATTGGTTGTCGAGTCCACGTACGGCCGGCCGCTGCTGTCTCTCCCTATCGTCATGCCTGTGTTCTCTGTGAAACGGACACGACCCAACGGGCCGGTAACGGTTCCGGTAAGCCCGTGAATCTCGGTCAACTGAAAGCCCTGCGCGGTCCGGCCTATGGTAAAGCTCAGGTTCTCGGCAACCCGGCTCGGGCCGGGACGGAAGCCGCGGTGCCGGAAATTGACCGCCGGCAGTGTCGAAGGGCTATTGAATCTGAGTTGCACTGCGTGCCTTCCGTCGGCAGTGCGCCTGATTGTGCCCGCTGACAGGTTATCCAGCCTGCTCAAAGCCTCTCTAATCTCAGAAACTGCATTGGGTGACTCGTCCAGAGCTCGGACCGCCCCGTCAGCCAGCTCTGCGCCCCTGTCTGCCGGCTGATCTTCCGCTTGCGCAGAGTCGCCTGCTCTCAGATTAAACTGTCCCCGAGGATCGATATAGGCTACAGGCTCCGTTCTGGTACTAACGGATTGCGGTTGCAGATTTAAGGGTAGAAGCTGTTCAGCATCCCGGGAGAGGTTGTCTCCTGTGTGCGGTGTCTGTTGAAGGTCTCTTACAGGCTCACTTTCGCCAAGGAACCCTTCTCCCCTCAAGCTGGAACTTTCAGAAGCCTCGCAGCTCTGTGTCATATCCGGTATTTTTCTCCAAACTCCCCGCCTTGGTGCGACTTAGAGGGGATGCCGGGAAGCAGTTGTAGTCGCGGCACCCTAACATTAGGCCAAAAATGTGGCAAAAACGTGGAACCCAAGAGCGCCTCAGGACGCGTGCGCCCAGCCACAAATACCTGGCTGATCTTCCAGAATACGGGAGGACTGTTCGTCCTGTGGGGCACAGTGTCCTGCCCGCGAACTCCCTTTAACTATTCAGAGCCGTTTTAGCGCGAGCCTGCGCATCTGGAGCGCATCAACGGATTAATGAAGCAGGACACTAGAGTATGCTCAGCTCAACGGACTGCCCAGCCCTGCGGCCCTGAGCGTTTCTGCATCCGGACCTCGCCCCTGGCAGCAGGATGCCAGCTTGCCGTCGATAACAACAGCCGGCACTGATTTAATGCCGAGACTCTTGGCCCTGACGGAGACAGCTTCCTCATTCATGTTTAACACCATCACTTCGCAAGAGGGACAGGCCAGGCTGTTAACCAGATCAATAGTCTCCTGGCAAGCTGGACAGCCAGCGCTGAATATCTCTATCTTTCGCATGATACCTCCTTGAGCGGCCAGGCATTCCAGATGCAAGCCACCATTAACAGTGCCAACCCAAAACAAACTAGAAGGTCGTTAGCAAGCACAAATTTGCCACCGATAATAACAACGGCAGCACACACACCGAGCCAGAACGGGCTGTAACCATGTCTTGATTGCGCTCGCCAACCCAGTGACAGCAGAGCAACAAGAAGCAATACCGACAAGATTGGAATCATATAGGTAGCATTGAAGAGGAAGCCAAGCCCGAAAGCGCTCAATATGCCAGCATAGGCAGGCCAGCACGCCGGGCAGTGCCCAACTGGAATTACTACTGCTATGAAGCCTGGAATTGCAGCTGCCAGCTTCTTCCACTGAAAGCCGCTCGCATTGCCTTCCCGGGAGAGGGTTGCCTTCAAGGCTCTGACGACCCGATCAATATCCGGGACCTTCTGGGGGCCTGACCCGCTTTCATAGAGACGACAGCAGCTCCCACCGGCATTTTCCTTGCCATCAGCGACATCTCTACCGTTGACCAGTATTGTTGGCGAACCATAACGTTTAGCATAGGTCGGGCTGTCTATAGCATTCCTGTCAAATTCCCGCCAGTCCGGCTGCAAGCGAGCCCGGGAGAAAGCTTGGCAGAGCAGCTGCCTGGCTGCCGGGACATTAGGGCAGTCACTGTCGTAGATGAGCTCTACAATAGGTTTCATGCTTCCTCCTCTACCGTGAATGCCTCTAGTATGGGACATTCCTGAATTGGAGCCTGCCCAGGGCATTGGTCCACCAGTGTGGTCAGGGCATCCCGCATCGCCTTCAGCAAGCGAATCTTGGCATCGATTCCCTCGATCTTTTCCGTGGCTGCCTTTCGCATTTCGTCACAGCTGGCCTCGGGAGCGGCTCTCAAGGAGAGCAACTCCTCTATCTCCTTTAATGTAAATCCCAACCCCTGCGCCCGCTTAATGAATCTAACTACCTTCACCGCCTCCGGACCGTAGAGACGATAATTGGACCGCGAGCGCGGCGGCGCCGACAGCAAGCCTCGTCGCTCGTAGTAGCGCAGAGTTTCTATATTGACTTTAGCCTGCTGCCCAAGCTCACCAATGGTTAGCGCATTCATGCTCAACCCTCCTGACTGCGAGTATAAACCCTGTACCCAGATACAGGGTCAAGCAGCGCAAAATAAATTCTGCGAGCGTTTGCTCCAATTACCGCAGATTCTTCACCGTGGAGAATCCAATGCGCAGCGA
>CAYPBX010000187.1:0-5676 GCA_964409075.1 uncultured Candidatus Obscuribacterales bacterium | reverse complement strand
CCTGTTGACAGCTTCGTAGCAATTCAGTTGTCTACAAAATGGGGGACACCCCATCCTTCATGCCGTCGCGAGCAATCTTTTCGTATTTGTCGCACCAGGCAACCAGCGGGTCGATCTTCTGCTTGCTGGCATTGCTTTCCAGGGAGACGTTGTCGGTGAGGAGGCCGCCGAAATCAATCTCTGTGATGCCACCGTCGGAGTTGCGCTTGATCTTCACCTGGGGCGGCAGATGCTCCAGGGCATCGGACTGGAAGCCGACGTTGGCGCGTTTGAGATGGTTGATCGATTCGATTATGCGGGCTGCCCGGTCGTAGACGCCCATGGTGCGCTCGACTGCCGAGCACCAGGTCTCCTTGTCCATCGATCCGGAACGGCGCCAGCCGGGGGAGTAACGCCCATCTTTTATGCCCTTTTCCAGCTCCTCGGCGAGATGTTTCTCCAGCCTTTCAATGTACCCTTTGTGGAGAAGCTTGCCCGAGCGGTCCAGCCAGTCTATGATTTTGGCGAGCTTGTGGACGTCCTTGAGATTGTCGAGGTCGATGTCGAAATAGCCTTTGCCCGTTAGGACCTCCTGCAGGAGCTGCTCGTTGCTGCGCATTGTCCCTTCGTTTCGCCCGGCAATTTTAAGATCCAGTCCGGGCGGGATTTTAAGCTGCATGCGGTCCAGCGCCACGAGCGTGTCCGGCACGAACCCCTGGTTAAGAAATCGAGCAGCTTCTTGTGGCCTTCCTTCGTAGCTTCGCCAAACTCAGGCAGTTTCTTGAACTTGTTGGGATCATCTCCTGGCGCGCGCTCGCCACCCTCGGACAGGAGGCGCTGTATGAACTCATCCTTCTCCTCATCGTTTTTGAATTTGAATTGATCGACAAAGCCGAGTATGAAACCCTGCAGCTCCAGGGCACTGTTTATATCTGAGCGGCGGTTGGCGGAAAGCTCAGCGATATCGATTGCGCGATCAGCAGGCTTCTGGTTTTGGTTTGCTTGATCGCCTGGTTGCGCGCGCCTGCCTTCAGGCGGCCTTAGCGCTTCCTGTCCGTCGATCTCGCCTGCCCTGGCAATCAGGTCGTAAGAGTCGTTGAATATGGCAAGCTGCTGGCTGTCGGCTGACTGTCCTTGGCCAGGTTCGACCTCTTCTTGCTTGAGGGCTTGCGAAAACGCCGAGCTGCTATCCCGTGCTTGGGTACGAGAGCCGGAGCTGTCCAGCATGCTGCTATCCCCTGGTCGTCTTGCCAAATGTATACAGATTCTGTCTTTTTTGGACGGCAGTGATTTCACGACTCTGCCACAGGAAAGTTATATCTTCGCCTCGGGCAGCGTGCCTGCCTCGCTCACAGGGGGTGTGGGTAATGGATGTTATCGTGCCCGTTGAAGGGCAGCCAGACGGAAAGAGGGAAAATACAGGGCAGATCTTAGACAGAAACGCTAGCGCCTGCAGGCGGGTGTGGCAGTCCAAGACTGCAGTAGCTGGCAATGAGATCAACGGGACCGTCACTCGTCTCAAGTTGGCTGCCGGTGTCAATCGGCAGGAGGCTGCTGCCGATAGAGCCGTTGCTAGCAGATCGCAGCCTGAGGAGATCGATACTCTTATCACAGCGCTGGGGGCTCACGATTTCACAGTCAGGCAGGTAGCTTCTCAGATGCTAGAGCGGATCGGGTTGCCTGCCCTGGCAAAGCTGGTGGGCAGCTCGCACCATGAGGATTCCGAGGTGAGGTTTCGCAGCCGCATCCTGGTGGAGAGAATTGTCTCGGCAAGTCTTCGCGGCCCGACCGAGAGCCTAGAGGACATAGCTAAATCTGTCCAGAACAGGCTCTTGTCCGGTTCGGCGAGCACAGCCGAGCTGATGTCTAAATTTCGCACACGAGCCACTGAGTACTTGCGCGATCCGGATGTTCTGGCTGTGCACATAGCCAGGTTGAGCCGCATGAAAGCGCTGCTTGCCGACAGACCGACCTTGTTGAAGCAGGTCGAGCAGAAGCTATCCGAGCTCATGCGCTTGCCTGAGACTGCCGGACGCCTCGACCTGGAGTATGCCTGTCAGCTTCATTTCCAGGGCAACGATTACGACGCGCGTACCTTCCTCGTCCGGGCAGTGAAGACCTATCCGCTGCTGGCTGAAGACGAGCGACTAATCAAGCTGGCTGCTCGCTGTCACGCTGAGCGCAGCCGCGCTTTCCGGAGTGTCTATCGGGATGCCGGCGGCAATATGTCCGAGATAGCCAGAAGGCAGATGACGATGGCGGGAAGGCCCAGAGGCAGCTTGCTGTCTGTCAGATGAGAGTCAGCGCTTCCTGCCTGTCTGTTGCCGGCTGAAAAGCTCCTGGATGAGGTCCTTTGCTGCCGAGTGCGGGTCGGTCTCTTGCTTGACGACCCTGGCCAGCACTTTTTGCACGTGTTGCGAGCGTGTCAGCGATTCCTTGAGATTCTCCTTGGCCAGCCAGGCGACCAGATCCTCTAGCTCAGCTTCGATCTTTGCTTCTCGTCTTGATTTGAGCTGTCCGGAGCTATCTAGATAGGCCTTGTGCTCTTTTATGGATGCCCAGATCTCCTGAATTCCTTGCCCCGTCTCTGCTGTAGCTACGTGCACTGGCGGTCGCCAGCCCGGACAGGCTCCATTGACAAGCTCCATGCTCTGAATTATCTCGGTGGCGGTCTTGTTGGCTCCGGCCAGGTCGCCTTTGTTGACCACGAAAATATCGCCAATCTCCATGATACCGGATTTGATGGCTTGAACGTCGTCTCCGGAGCCAGGCATGACAACAAGGACAGTGGTGTCGGCCGCCTCCGTTATTGCCAGCTCAGACTGCCCCACACCAACTGTTTCGATGATGACTACATCGCAGCCTGCAGCGTCAAGCATTCTCACAGCATCAAATGTAGCAACGGCAATTCCGCCTGCATGCCCGCGATTGGCCATGGAGCGCATAAACACACGTTTGTCCAGGGTGTGCCCCTGCATCCTGATTCTGTCGCCAAGAATGGCCCCGCCGGTAAAGGGGCTGGATGGATCCACAGCCAGAACTCCGACCTTCAGGTCAAAGCGGCGCATTTCGGTGATTAGAGCATCGACCAGGGTTGACTTGCCTACTCCCGGTGCGCCAGTGACACCGACAAGATGTGCTCTGCCTGTGTGTGGGAAGAGCTCCTTCACAAGATGGGAGGCAGCCGGGCCTCCTGCCTCGACGATTGAGATTGCTCTGGCCAGTGCGCGTCGGTCGCCTGCAAGAAGGTTTTTCGAAATAGTCTTTATGGAAGTATCCACGGCAAAGCAGTTTCATATCAGGTGCGGCCTGCTTGATTTTAGCTCGGATGATAAGGGAACATATAATTGGTGGTGCGGTCTAAGGCAAGTGTTATGTTGCCTCACGAGGAATGCAAAGAATGATGGTAAATCGGCACGCTTGTTTGCGGGGATCTCATCTTGCCGGGACTCTGGCCTTGGTTCTCTCCTGGATGTTGGCTTCTGCCGCTCCTGCCAGAGGCAACGATCTGGTTATCAAGGACGGTCTTGGAGAGGAGATTGTGATAAATGATGGCTCCTTTGGAAAAAAGACGCGGATGCTGAAGGACAGGCTGGGAAACAAGTATGAGCAGAAGAAAGGCCGGTTCGGCGGCGGGCAGACCGAGATCAATTTTCTGGGCAATCAGTTGAAGACAAAACGAGGCTGGTTTGGAGATACAGACCTTGAAGGGACCACAATTCTTGGCGACCGAATTACCAGTGAGAGGGATTGGCTTGGCAGGCGGAAGATAACCATAGATTTAAAAGGGGTTTCCAGCCTGGTCAAATCCTTTGTCAATTCATCCGGGCAGAAGAGGTTACCGGAGCTGAAAGAGCCGTCAGGTGGGGGCGAGCCCGGTCTGCTGTCGCCCTACGGCAATTATGACTGGCTCGATGGAAGAGATCGTGGTGCGCAGAGCAATTGAGACAAGGTCAGTCAGGCTGGCAGTGCCGTTCGGGAGAGGGCGGATGCAATTGCGCAATCAACCAGCCAACTGGCGCAGCCCAGAGATGTTGCCTGCGTAGGGCTTAAAACGGATTCTACGCCCAGAGAGCGAGGCGAAGGGCTAGGTTACCCGAGCCCGAAGCGGAGCGTAACGGGAGCGGAGCGGGCAAGGGACGCAGCCTGCGGAGCGATTTTAAAAGATCAGGCGCCCAGCAATGATTACGTGCGCAATATTCAGGCTCTGCCGCTCCCAGAGGACAAGATCAGCAACTTTGCCAGGGGCGATCTGCGCCAGGTCTTTCTCCAGCCCGACAGCTGACGCAGCGTTCCAGCTGGCCATCAAGACAGCCTCGCGGAAGTCGGTTATGCCCCAGCTGACTATATTTTTTACAGCCTCGCCAAGGCTGATCGATGAGCCCACCAGCCCTCCCGATCCGGTGCCAACGGCGGCGGCGTCGCTGACCAGGATTGTGCTGCCTGCACCCTTTAATCTAACGGTCAGCTCGCAGACGGCTTCGCTTACGTGCAGCCCGTCGCAAATCAGACAGACGCTTACGCGTTTATCCAGAAGCGCTGCTGCCACCGCGCCAGGTTGGCGATGGTGAATACCGGGCAGTGCGTTGAAGGCGTGTGTCATCAGGCGTATTCCGCGGTCGAAAGCTTGTCTTGCTTCATCGAAAGTCGCGTTGCTGTGACCGATCGAGACGGCAATGCCACGTTGCTGTAGGTACAAAAGCGACTCTCCGCCTGGATCCAGCTCGGGGGCAAAAGTGACAAGGACCACCGCCTGGGAGAGAAGCTCCTCAAAGAGAGCCGGGCTTGGTGGTCTCAGCCAGGCAGAAGGGTGGACACCGGGCTTTTTTGGCGATAGGCAGGGTCCTTCTAAATGAATGCCTAAAAGGTGTGCTCCGTTATCAGACGCTTTCAGGCGGTGAATGTCTGTCCTGCCAGCGCCGCAGTCGCTGAGAAATTTCTGAGCTTGCTTAAGATGCTGAATCTCGGCAGTGATAAGCGTAGGCAGGAAGCTGGTAACCCCGTGCCTGGCCAGGCGGTGGCGCAGGGCAGCCAGCTCTTCCTGGCTGGCTGTCTCCCAGAGATCGCATTCGGGGCCGCCGTTCACCTGCAGATCGACAAGCCCCGGCGTTACATAAAGACCGTGCGCGTCGATTACCTGGAAATCAGCGCTCCGGCCGGCTGGACCTATACCGGCAATCACCGGCCCGTCCAGCCACAGGTCAGTTAACCTCTCCTGGAAAGGTGTAATCAGGCAGCCGCCCCGGATGAGAAGGGATGTCATTTGCTAAGCTCTTAAGAGAAGCCTGAAGGCGATTATTGTCGAGGATATAAGGCCTGGGGCAATGGGAATATTAATGTTTGACATGGCGACAATACAAGGCTTTACAGCCAATGGTTGAGATCAATCCTGCAATCAACCCGACTACCGGGCGGCCCTGGGATACGGACTCCCTGATCAAGCAGGCGATGGACCTGAAGGATCAGCTTCTGCAGGCTCAGGAGCGCAATATTATGCTCACTGCTCAAGCCCGTGAGCTGGAGAGAATTGCCAGAGACGCTGAGGACCTGAAAGCCGAGATTGCAAATCAAGGTCAGCTTCTTGAAGATAAAGGCCGGGAGAACAAGCACGTACACCAGGAGCTTTCCCGCATGGCTGCTTCACTCGATGGCAAGCTGCAGGAGCTCGAGGATTTGAAGTCCGTAATTGCCGATATG
>CAYPBX010000186.1:0-5702 GCA_964409075.1 uncultured Candidatus Obscuribacterales bacterium | reverse complement strand
CATCTGCGTGAGAGGGATTGCTCCGTCCAGCGCCGCCATCAAAAGCTGATCGAGGAGACGCCGGCCCCGGGGCTGCCTCCTGATCAGCTAGAGAAGCTTCTGAAATCGGCTGTCGCCGGCGCCCAGGCGATTAACTACACATCGGCAGGCACGATAGAGTTTCTCGTCGAAGGAGAGAACCACTACTTCCTGGAGATGAACACAAGGATTCAGGTCGAGCATCCGATAACGGAGATGATTTGCGGCATCGATATAGTCAAAGAGCAGATCCGGGTCGCTGCCGGGCAGCCTCTGTCGATTACGCAGGCTGATGTCCAGGTGCGCGGGCATGCCATTGAATGCAGAATCAACGCCGAAGATCCCTTCAAGAACTTCATGCCCAGCCCCGGGACGGTCAGCGCCTATCAGGAGCCAGGCATGCCCTGGGTAAGGATCGATAGTGCTCTTTATGAAGGCTATCCGGTGCTGCCTTTTTACGACTCGCTGATCGCCAAGCTAATTGTCTGGGGCTGCAATCGCCAGGAGGCGATTGCACGCATGCACCTGGCGCTCGAGCGCTTTTCAATCCACGGGCTCAAGACCACAATCCCCTTCCACCTCCTGATGATGGACGATGCTGCTTTCAAGGAGGCGACAATCCATACCAGGTACGTAGAGACCCAGATGCAGGCCGCTCTCTCGGCCAGGGAGGCAGGGCAGGCTAAGGCAATGCCTGAGCTGGCAGCCGGACACAAAGCGGGCCCGGCGCGCCGGTTTACGGTAAATGTCAACCAGAAGGCTTTCTCGGTCACAGTAAGTGAGATGTTTCCTGAGCCGGAGAATCCCAAGACACAGTCTGAATCAGCTCATGAATCTAGCAGGGACAGCTCGGCACGCCTCAAGCGCCTGCAGGCTGCTGTTGCCGGAAACAACAACTCCTGGGAGATCCGCTGCGAAATGAGCGGGCTGGTCAAGGAGATTCTGGTGAGCATCGGCGACAATATCGATGTTGGGCAGAAGCTCTTCATTTTTGAGGCTATGAAAATGGAAAGTGAGATCGTTTCACACCGCTCAGGTAAAGTGAAGGAGATTAACGTAAAGGCTGGGCAAAACGTCGAGGCGCAGTCGGTGCTTCTTCTGCTTGGCGATATGTAAGCAATGCGCATTGGCTTTGGCTACGATGTGCACAGATTTGCTCCCGGGATACCGCTTATCCTGGGTGGAGTCGAGATACCCTGTGAGATGGGCCTTGCCGGTCATTCGGACGGCGATGCGCTCACGCACGCAATCATCGACTCGCTGCTTGGCGCGGCTAGCTTAGGTGATATCGGCAGCTGGTTCCCTTCCGATGAGCCGCGTTGGAAGGGCGTGTCAAGCCTCGAGCTTCTCAGGCAGGTGAAAATAGCTCTGGAGCAGAGATCCTATGCCGTTGGCAATCTTGATACAGTCGTAGTCTGCGAGCGCCCGCGACTGCAGCCACATATAGCTGCCATGCGCGCAAGCATAAGTCGGGTTTTGAAGATCGAAGTTGCAAATGTAAGCGTCAAAGCCACCACTGCAGAGAAGCTTGGGACGGTGGGGGAGGAGCTTGCTGTCGAGGTACACGCTGTTGCTTTACTTACTTCTTCATCTGCGCCAGAAGCCTGAAGTACTCTGCAAACATCTTGATACCACCGGAGGCCTGCTTCCAGTCGAAGTTCTCGTTCACGGCGTGATAGCCGTGCTCGGGTAGCGAGAGCCCCAGGAAAACCACAGGGCATCGCAGAATCTCATTCATGCTCACAACCGCACCAATCGAGCCGCCTTCACGGGTGAATGCCGGCTGCTTGCCGAAAGCTGTGAGCATCGCCTGCCGTGCTGCCTGAGCAAAGGGCCCGGTAAACTCTCCCAGATATGGCTTGAGCGCACCCTCAGCTTCAATTTGCACATCAGGCGCGATCTTGCCCAGGTAGTCGCGCATCAGCTCCAGGATCTCGGCAGGATCCTGATCCGGCACCAACCTCATGCTTACCTTGGCCTCTGCTCGATGAGGCACAACTGTCTTCACGCCTGGTCCGGTGTAACCACCGGTAATACCATGCACCTCGAAGGTGGGTCGAGCCCAGATACGCTCTGCTGCGTCACGCGGATCTGCGGATCTGAGTGACTCGAGCTCGTGGGCGCTCTTGAATCCATCTATGCATAAGCCTGAGGCAAGAAAATCATCCAGCTCTTCGGATGACGGCTTGCGCACCCTGTCGTAAAATCCAGGAATCGTGACCACACCTGTGCTGGCCTCGCCGCATAAGGATATCACCTCACACAGCTCAGCTATCGGATTGCGTGCCAGTCCTCCGGTCAAGCCAGAGTGCACGTCCTTACGGCCGGTCCGGAGCTTCAGGGTTAATGCTTGCAGCCCGCGCAGCCCGTAAGGAATAGCTGGCTTATCTGCCGACACCCAGATGGTATCTGATACCACAACCGAGTCGGCAGCCAGCATGCTTTCATGGTCTTTGACGAACTGCCCAAAAGAGGGGCTGCCGATCTCCTCCTCCAGTTCCCAGACAAACTTGATATTTATCGGGATCTTCTTCTGGCTGGCGTATTTGGCTGCATACATGACAGCAAGAGCCGGCCCCTTATCGTCGGTAGTCCCCCGGCCCCGGTAGATGCCGTCTTTTGCTGCCATCACAAACGGATCGCTTGCCCAGTCTTGTAGGTCGGCAGGCTGAACGTCAAGATGGTTGTACACCAGCACGGTCGGATCCCCGGGCTTGGAGAGGAACTCTCCATAAACAATTGGGTTGCCGCCAGTAGGTATGACCTGGCTCTTCACACCTGCCTGCTTGAGAATTTCAGCTGCTTTACGGGCGATTCTCTCAATGTCGGCTTGATGAGCTGGATCCATGCTAACACTCGGGATATCGACCAGCTCCTTCAGGCTCCTCTCATAGTCTGTGCGCTCAGCCTCGACAAAGGCCTCGATTTCGGATTTTCCAAGTTTCATGCTCACCGGTGTCTCTCCTTGCCGCCTGACGGTGCCAGGCTTACCTGCGCCAACAGCCTTCTGCGTCGTAGTGGCTGACTTAATGTGATCGAATCCCAACGCAGGCTGAGCCGAGACCATCACTGAAGACAGCAGCAGCCAGGTATGCCAGACGAATGAGACAGGCATACACCTGAAAGCAGAGTTTCGCCTCCTGCCCCACATTATTGGATGCCGGACTACCCGACTGACAGTGCTGCCCGTTCCGGCAACGACGATCATTTTGCTCTCCTTCAGACTCGTTCATGGTGAGCCATCCCAGGTCGCGTTGCAAGGGGATTATTTAATTTTGTTGCGGATAGATTGCCCCTGTTCAGGTGCAAGGAGACAGTGACGGTCATTCCTGCAAAGCAGCCTGCCGTTAGCCTTCAGCGAGCCTCCGGGTGACTGGCTGTCCCAAGTCAGTGGGGTGAGTTAATGGCGCTGCCCCGGGTACATATAGATTGAGGTAGGCGAAAGATACCGGTTCACCGGTTTGTAACCGGAGCTGATTTGGTAGTCTTTCAAGGTAGAAGGAGCGGGCGATGACCGGTTCAGGCAGCCAATCAGGCAAGGGGGAGCGTCGGGCAAGCAAGATGGTGGCTGACCATGTAGCCTCTCCAGCTCACGGGCAGGAGGCTGCTGGATCGTATGCCGACCTTCTCACCGGCTGCCACAACAGACGTTATCTCTTTGAGGTGCTGGAGCCGCAGCTGGCTGTGGCTCGTGATTATGACTTTCCTGTGAGCCTGGTTCTGCTTCAGCTCACAAACTACAGCCAGGCTCGCTTTGCCCTGGGAGAAAAACTGGCGTCTGCGATGCTGCAGGAGGTGGCCAGCGCGCTTAGAGGCTGCGTGCGCACATCAGATCTTGTGGTTAGATACAACGATGATACTTTTGGCGTGCTGTTGCTTCATTCCGACGAGAACGGAGCCCTTACCGTCGCCAGACGCTTGAAGGCAGCCCTCGCCAGGCTGACCGGCACCAAGGAAAGCCCCTACCCCGTTATCGCCTCGATTTCAGCGGTGGCCGAGTATATTCCTGGGGAAGATGCGAGAACAGCCAAGCTGGTCTCGCGCCTGGAGCGTGCATTGAGAGAAGCAGCTGCCCGCGGAGACGGCACTGTAGTGAGAGCCGGCGAGCTGCTTGTGGTTTAGTCTACGTGGCAAAATGGACCTTAAAGCTTCGGGGGGACTTCAGGTTCTCCTTCTCTCTGGCTCAAGCGAATGCCGCGGCTGGCCATCTCAGCTAGAAACAGCCTCACCGGAACGCACTCTTCTTGCTTGAGCACACCGGTTTCGCTTATGTCGCCCTTGGCGATCATCTGAGCGATAATCGAGGCAGGAAAAGCTGTCATACGCGCCATGGCCGAGAGTCCGGCTCCTTGATCCATGTAGTCGATTCCTTCCCAGACAATCTGCCAGGGCTTCCGTTCCTTAATTCCGGTCACCTTCACTCGCACGAGCACTACGTCCGGCTCGTTCCTGGGAAGATGCGCATCGATGAGTGTCCTGGTCAGTTCCCTCGGTACCACAGTTTGGGAGTCAAGCTCCACAGGCTCACTGGAGAACAGTCCCAGATCGCGCAGAAGGCGCAGCTGACTGCAGTGTCCGGGGTAGCGGATCGTCTTGTAATCCAGCAACTGCACTCTGTTTCCATAGGTATCTGGAAGAGTAGCTACATTGCCGCCGGTGCTAAATGCCTCCAGTTTGCCGAAGGGTTCGGGAAACTGGATCTCCTCCAGCTCCTCCAGTACGGGAACTCTCAGAACTTTGCCGTGCCTGATGATAATCGTATCGCCGCAGTACTCATCTATAAGCCCTTCGGCAGAGAAGACAAGCGAATATCTCATCGGTGGGAGCTCAGGCTCGATCGGCAGACCTCCTGCCCTCAACCGCATTTCATAGAGCTCCTCCATGGGAGCTGCTGCTGCTGCTGCAAGGATAGACACCAGGCCCGGTGCCAGGCCGCAATTTGGAACGATGGCAATCTGGTGCTCCTTTGCCAGGGCATCGAGCGCCATGATCTTTTGCAGCGTCTGCTCATCGCTACCCAGATCGCAGAAGTGCGTTCCGGCCTCAAGAGCTGCTTTGGCCAGGTCATAATTCATCCTGTAGGGGAGGCAGCTGATGACAATATCGTATTCCTGAATAATAGGAACGACCTGAGCGCTGTCTGCCGCATCCAGCTCGCAGGGAACAATCCTCTTGTCCTCGAATTTTTCCACCAGCTCGACGATACGCGCAGGATCCTTATCCGCCAGGAGGAGCTTGTCGACACGAGGGCTACGAATCAGGTCGTATGCGACTGCATAGCCCATCTGCCCGGCTCCCAGTACGACAAATTTCACAGACTTATCTCCTTCTTGACACCATGGCAAGCTCTAGCGGACAACTACTTTTTTACCCAGCCACAAAAGCTTTGTGTCAGGAATGATAGCAGGACAATTTGCCTGACAACTGTCCAGAGAATTGCCTAAAGGCCACTCTACGGCGCTTTGCGGCAGGAGGTACACGGCGCCAAAAGGTCAACCGTTAACGGATGACTTTTTGGCGATACATGTCAAGCCCATGTTAATCAAAGGTGTATCCAAGAACCCAGGCGCACTTGACAGCAGAAGGAACGCCTGTATTCAGGCTGACCTAGGCCTGTAAGCTCGCCATTCAATAGATATTTCACTTGAGCATGTAATAGCCCCAAGGCAGCTGAATCAAACATT
>CAYPBX010000185.1:1722-5723 GCA_964409075.1 uncultured Candidatus Obscuribacterales bacterium | reverse complement strand
TCGGCGGCGGCAGGGTATTGGAGAAGGTGTAGGGCCTTGATCTCTGCCTCAGGAACTCCACCAGCTCCCTCTTGCCTGCAATGAAGCCGCCGGCGGCCCCCCCGAGAGCCTTGCCCAGCGTGCCGGTTACCACATCCACCTTGCCGTGCACGCCGCACTCCTCAGGCGTGCCTCTGCCTGTCCGTCCGAGCACACCGGTTGCGTGCGAGTCATCGACGAGAAGGAGCGCATTGTATTTACGCGCCAGCGCAAGCAACCCGGACAGATGAGCAACATCCCCTTCCATGCTGAAGACACCGTCGGTTGCGATGATACTCAGCCGGTAGCCCTTCTCCTTGTCCTCATCCAGCCACGAGGCAAGCTGCCTGAGGTCGTTGTGGTCATAGGCGCGCGCGTCGGTCGTTTTTGTCGCAATGCGGCAGAGGCGGATGCCGTCTATGATTGAGGCATGGTTCAAGCGGTCGCTGTAGATAATGTCCCGGTACTCTCCCCAGGCAAGATCGCTACTCAAAAGCCCCGTGAAGAAAGCCTCATTGGCAGCAAAACATGACGAATGAAGAATTGCCGCCTCCAGCCCCAGAAAGTCGGCAATCTCGCTCTCCAGCTCCGCATGAATAGGCTGAGTGCCACAGATAAATCTAACTGAGGCCAGCCCAAAGCCATAACGCTCGAGACCGCGCCTGGCTGCCTCCAGGATGCGTGGATGATCAGCCAGCCCCAGGTAGTTGTTAGAGGCAAGCATAACCACCTGATGCCCTTGAACGGTTACCACCCCGCCCTGCCTGCTCTCCACCGGCACCTCGAATTTAAAGGTTTTGGCCTGCCGCGCAGCTTCAAGCTCACGGTCCAGGGCAGCATAGAGCGCGTCAGGCGTCATCAGCTTGCCCATTGATCCCTTTGAAGAAGCGACCATAAGACTACTCCTTTCCTTTGCCTTCTGCGCCGCTGTAGAGCGGACTGCCGTCAGGCGCGAAGACCACCTTCAACTCAGCGCCTCCTGAGAGCGCCTCGAATGCCGCTTTGTACTCTTCCATCCGGTAGACCCTTCTGCTTAAGATCCTCGCCAGGTAATCCTTCACCCCAACCCTGTCTGTCTGCAATATGCGCAACATCGTATCCCAGGTGTCGAACATCTTGCGACCGAAAATGCCCCTAACCGTTACCCCTTTCCAGATGATACCGTTGGCGATATCAAACTCAGGCAAAGGGCGGCGGGCGATGCCGAGAAGAAGTACGGTACCGCCGTTGCGCACTATAGTGAAGGCATCTTTGTAGGCTGATGCGGAACCGGACATCTCCAGGACGACATCCACACCATTGGCACCAGTCTCCCATTTGTCTACAGCCTTGTAAAGCTCCGCCGATCCTCTCGACACATCCAGGCAGAAATCTGCACCGAATAAAGTGGCAAGAGAGAACCGCCTGTCTATGTCCGCAGCCTCTGATATATAAATTCTTGTCGCCCCGAAGAGGCGGCAGAGGAAGGTTGACATGAGACCCAGCGGTCCAGCGCCCAGAATGGCCACAGATTTTCCCTGGACATCAGCCTCGGCGACTGTATGCACTGCATTACCGAACGCATCCAGCATAGACCCGATCGGCAACGGTACGGAAGAGACGTTGCCATGCTTTCCAAGCAGAACGACATTCTTGTAAGGAACAGCTACCGACCCGGCAAAACATCCGTCCAGATGGACCCCTTTTACCCGCACCGTAGCGCAGATGTGCTCGGAACCGGTGCGGCAGAGCAGACAGTGCCCGCAGGACACGTGCATCTCCGCGGTTACATAGTCTCCTGGCTCGATACGCAGATGCTCCGGAGCTGCCGCCCAGTGAGCTGTCTCGGCTACTGAGCCGACCGATTCTACAATGCCGCAGAACTCGTGCCCGACAACAATCGGCCGATAGGCTTCTCCCGGGGCGAGATAGCGCCGCATCTCAGCCTTGATGGCCGCATTGCCCGTGCTGGCGTAAATACTCTTGTCTGTTCCACAAACCGAAGCCGCCAGAACCTTTATCTTCACTAGGTCGACTCCGGGCTCCGGCTCGGGAAACTCCGAACTAAACGAGAGCCCGTCCCTGCTCAGATCTTCTTTGACCAGGCATTTCATGCCAGTGGGCATAGGCTGACAGCCTGTCGCGGATCTTTCCATCGTCTCTGGCTGCATTCAGTCACCTGCGTAGCCTGTCAGGCCTTTCGTGCATGTTCTCAGGAGCTGCTTCTGCTATCCAGATACTCAAACCGGTTGGCGCTCAAAAGTACCAGATTTCCGGCAGGTCTGGAGCTTATAAGTACCAAATATAGCGCTTTCAGCCAGTTACGGCGCTTCGGGACTCCACTTGATTTCTGTCAGCTGTGCGCCTTCGGAATTCAATGAAAGCAATCCGCATCAATATGCTCAACATATCGAAACCTGGTGAGATTCTTTTGACCTGGACGGGGATGTCAGCTCCAGCACGGCGCTCATTGAGGGCAGCAATGCGCAAACAGGGGCAGTGTATACCTTTTGAATATACACTCTTAGCGATTCTTTAGTTGCCAAGATCTCCTCAGAGGCTACATTACTGACAGGTTGTCGCAATTTCTTCAGGTTCCTGCCCGAGGCAGCCGGTAATGAGATCAGATCACACCCCTCAAGACGGCTTTATTCCTTCCCTCGAATCCGGGGGCATCACCACCCTGGCCGAAGAGTCGATTATCCAGGCAATAATAGAGGGCAGCGGTGGCCCGACAAACGAGGCTATGACCGATGCCGGGCTCAGGTTCGTGCGCTACCTGCTTATGTCATCGACTTCAGCCAGGCATGGCTTCCTTCCCAACTTCAAGGACCCGCAGATAATTCGCCGCCTGGCAAGACGATTCATCAGGACTTGCGGCGGCGCCGCCCACGCCATGGAAAGGATGCTTGCTATCACCGGCTAAGCCGGTCTACAACCCCATTATGTTGTAGCCGCAATCCACATGGATTACCTCCCCGGTCACGCCTGAGGAGAGATCGCTTGTCAGATACAGGGCTGTCCTGCCGACCTCGGCAGCATCGACGTTACGCTTGAGCGGGGCGCGCTCAGCAACGTACTTGAGCATGTCACGAAATCCGGAGATGCCCATGGCAGCAAGCGTTTTTACCGGACCAGCCGAGATTGCATTCACACGCACGTTGTGCTGCCCTAGATCCGCGGCCAGATATCGGACACTGGCTTCCAGAGCTGCCTTAGCTACACCCATGACATTGTAGTTTTTCACCACCTTCTCAGCCCCGTAATAGGTCAGAGTAACTATGCTACCGCCCTCATCCCGCATCAAGGGCAGTGCCTGCCTGGCGACGGCAGTCAACGTGTAGGCGCTGACATCAAGGGCAAGTGCAAATCCGGCCCGGCTCGTGTCTACGAAGTGCCCCTCCAGATCCTGGCGGTCTGCAAAGGCAACAGCATGAATAATAAAATCGATTGAGCCGACCTCACTTTGTAGCCTGGCAAATGTCACTTCAATCTCGTTGTCATTGCTTAGATCGCACTGGTCAACAAACTTCGAGCCCACCGACTCTGCCAACGGCCTGACCCGGCGTTCTAGCTGCGGCACCTGATAAGTAAAGGCCAGCTCCGCTCCCTGATCGTGAAGAGTCTTCGCGCAGTGCCAAGCCAGGCTGCGCTCGTTAGCCACGCCTAAGATAAGGCCCTTCTTACCGGAGACATATCCCATATCACACTTATCCTCAACACCAGCTGTCGCAAGCAAAGGTCAAATTATGCCATAGCCAGCCTGACCAGATCGAGTAACACGCCCGGGCAGCAAAGGGCAGCGCCAGGTTACCGGGGCACGAAGCGCGCGGAGCGCTTATCGAATGCCATGCCAATGCAGCCAACGGAGCAGCCCGGCCCAGGACTGCGCAGTGCAGCGGGAAAGGCGCGGAGAGCGCGAGGCACGAAGCGCGCGGAGCGCTTACCAAATGCCATGCCAATGCAGCCAACGGAGCAGCCCGGCCCAGGACTGCGCAGTGCAG
>CAYPBX010000185.1:0-1622 GCA_964409075.1 uncultured Candidatus Obscuribacterales bacterium | reverse complement strand
CGGGAAAGGCGCGGAGAGCGCGAGGCACGAAGCGCGCGGAGCGCTTATCGAAGAATATCCTGAATCTCCTGAATGAACGGCGCCGGCTGGCGGAAGCCGTAAAAGAGACCACGCTGTCTGCCAGTCGCATCCAGAACAACCGTGCAGGGGAAAGCATTTACGTTGTAACGATTGGCAAGCTGCTGGCCTTGCCCCCCATCTTCAGCATTCAGCTTCAAACAGACGAAACCGCGGTTTAAATAGGTCACTACAGTCGGATGGGCATAGGTCTCATTATCGAGCCTCTTGCACCACGTGCACCAGTCTGTGTAAAAGTCCACCAAAACATACTTTCGCGAGGTCCTGGCTTGATTGAGGCTGGAGTTGAAGTCCCTGCCCCAGACCAGCTGCGCCCCGGTTTGTGCTGGAGCAGGAGGCAGGAGGGCAAGGAAAGCTATGCCTGTTGCCGAGAGAACAAAGAGGGCAACAGAAGCTATCATGCAGGCCAAGACAACGACTCGGGATAGAAGGCCTGACCGGAAAAATCTCATCTGCTAGGAACCTCTCATTTCATATTTTCATACGCAATTGCAGGCGCCATTTCGCCCAAGACTATTCTACCTATGGCTTGAGCTTAAACCTTTACTTTCCTGGCGCAATCCCTGCGCACCTGGTTAAGCGGTAGCAAGACTGCCCTCTGCTAGTCAAGATAAGCAGCAGACCAGACCGCTGGGCAAGGTCAAGCGCACCGGTCTGAGAACCAGCGGCGACGCTCAGACCGGACGAGGCGACCGTGTCTGTTCCGACGAGCTGTATGATGAAATGTTCCTGGGCAGCCATACAAAGAAACGGTTATAAAAAACAAGGACCAACCAAACAGTAGAGAGAATGAGCAGGCTAAGCTGTGGCGCTAAAGGCGATAAGGCTATACTTAGACTAAGATACGGCCATGAGGCTGTCGTATAACTTTTAGATGGTTAAGCCTTTAGATATCTTTGTTCTTGTAAAACAGGTACCCGACCAGGGCTCAAAGGCAGGCTTGAACCCGGACGGTACGATTAACAGGGCCAAAGCTAAGAGGATGCTCAATCCTTTCGACCGGTACGCCCTGCAGGCAGCGCTGCATACGAAAAATACCTACGGCGGAGCAATCACTTCTATCTCCATGGGCCCGCCTCCAGCTTCCGAAGTCCTTCTCGAGACGCTCGAGCATGGTGTCGACCGCGGCATACTGCTCTCGGACAGGCGCCTGGCAGCTTCAGACACGCTGGCGACGGCTTACGCACTTTACAAGACCATTCTTTATGTCGGTAAATTCGACATAATATTCTGCGGACTGCAGACAACCGATGGAGACACAGCTCAGGTCGGACCACAACTGGCAGAAAGACTGGCGTTGCCGCAGATAACCTACTGCGAGGCTTTCAGCTTCAACGACAATAAGCTCCATGCCAGGCGGATCATCGAAGGCGGCTGCCAGAATGTGGTCTGCGATTTACCGGTTTTAGTTACGGTGGCCAATTCGTATCATCCGCTGGAATACAAATCCTTCCGCGGCGCCTGGCGCGTGCAGCAGCTTATAAGAAGCCCAGAGGAGCTGGAGAAGTATGTACAGGTTGTGGATCTAGAAATGATTGGCGCCG
>CAYPBX010000184.1:0-5726 GCA_964409075.1 uncultured Candidatus Obscuribacterales bacterium | reverse complement strand
CCCTAAGGCATTCAGAATCAAAAGCCCTTGGGAATCATAGAATTATCAGTACTGCTCAAACGCGTCTTCTGCCTCGATCCCGAGTTGTTCGAACAGCATCTGGCGCACGCGCCGGATACGGTTGCCCGCATTGTCTTCGCGCCGTGCCTGCTCAATGATCGTGTCAGTATCAACCCCGGAAAGCTGCACCGAGATGGTCGGGTTGGTCGCTTCCTCGCCAATGCGGATCTCGCCCACGCTGGCCGCCCAGTTGCGGCAGCGGCGCAGCACCTCCTGCCCTTCGCGACCCGGAATCGGCGTCTTGATCGTGCCATGGTTCAACGCCGCAAGTCGCTCGGCATTCAGTGACCGTAACGATTCCACATTGGGCACAAGCGCTGAGAGGAGCAGCGTTTTCACCAGACGATCATCGTTGTGAAACGCCATCCGCTTAGCATCGGCGGCGGGCAATGTCTCCAGGTCTTCGCGCCGTCCATGCTGTTTTTCTAGCACCGGTAAGAGCTTTTGATGATAGAGCCGCTTGGCGTTGTCAAAGTGGATGGCCATCTCCTGGCTAAACGCCTCATCGCCATGCGCGATCACATCGAACAGGTCACCCACGGGCACGATGTCGCCTACTGTGAGGTGGTCACGCTGCTCGACCAACAATTGCATCATGACCTTGAGCGCGGTGCGCTCGCGTTGCAGCACACTGGATACCGCGATCAACGTCTGCACCAGGGCGGGGCTGAACGGATAGACCTTGCGAAACATTTCCCGGTCACCTGCGCTGGTGAGCAGCGTGTTCATCACCGCCTCGCGGATCTTCGCGGTCTGGGCAAACGCCGCGTCCAGTTCAGCGCGCGCCGTATCGTCTTTGCATTTGAGCACCCGTTTTTCGGCAATGGCCGGCAAGTTGCGGTCTTCCAGCGTGATGGTGTGAAAGCGCCCTTCCCAGTGTTTGAGCGCGTCACTAAAGTTCAACCGTTCGGCGCCCGTCACGGCATCACCGATCAATTCGCTCAGGTCGCGCTGCCGGGCCACAAAGCTGACGATCGGCACCGGGCGGTCCGGGGTCTGGGCCTCAACCAGTTTGGCGAGTTTCTGTCCTTCCTGATGCACGAAATGCAGGTCAGCCGCGTGGCTTGCCAGCCATAAGATCAACTCGTCGAGGAACAGGATGAGCGCATCGTAACCGAGACCGGCCGCGTGCTTGCTCAGAATCGACAGGCCCTTGTCCAGGGAGAGATAGGCTTCACCCTTTTGGGCTGTCTGGGTGTCATACGAGCTGAAGAATGTACCAACCAGCGCACTGATGAGCTGCGACCGTTCTTCTGAGCCCGGCGGTTCTTCGATGGCCACCTCGAAGCGTGTGGCATCCCAACCGGCTTCCAGCTCCCCCCAACCACCACCACTGCCGCTGCCTTCACTGAGGGTGGCGAAGAAGTGTGCGTCGCCTATGCGTTCGCGCAGCGCCTGGGCGTCGCGAAACAGCCCCTCGGCGAGATAAACGCCTGGGATTGGCGCCTCCGGATGGGTACGACGGATAAAGTCGACATAGCCCCCCAGAATGCCAGATTCCATATCGTGTGCGCCAATCATATGGTACGGCACCAGCAGGAACTTCTTGCCTTGTGTCCAGGCGTTGTGTTTGGTGATCACAGCGGCCAGTTCGGGGATGCTGCGCGCGCTCGGGTTGCCCTGCAGGATCAGATGCAGCACGGCCATGAAATGGCTCTTGCCGCTGCCAAAGCTGCCGTGCAAATAACTGGCCTTGCTCGTCTGACTCTGGAGCGCACTGTGCAGAAAGCTCAGCGCGTTGTCAAAGCATGACGTCAGCTCTGGCGTGACGACGTAATCACGCAAGGTCTCCGCGGCACGGTTGACGCCTTCAGAGAGCCGCAGCACGAAATCACCCCGTTGTACGTGCTCAGGAATGTCGATGAGGTCTTTGATGAAGGTGCTCATAGGTCATTGATCACCTGTTGTTTGGTTGTACCTCATGCATCGAGGGGCGTGCCGTCAATTTGCACCCCACGACGCAACACGTAGGCGGCAAAGCTGGCGGGGTCGCAAGACTCAAGGGCGTGCACGGGAAAATAATGCAGCTCAATATCGTCCCCCACCTCACGTTGCACCAGAGCCGTCATATCCGCACGTTCAAAGATATTCCAGGCCTCGATGTCTTCTGCGAATACAGCCAGATCAATATCACTGTAGACATCCGGCCTGCCATCAACATGAGAGCCGAAGAGGAAAGCAGCCCGGACCTTCATATGACGGGCTAAGACCTGAAGCGCCCGAGTCGCACGCTGTTCAATTACAGGATTGACAGGAGCCATTGGAGAGCTTCCTCCGTATCGGCGTATGTCTGGCGGACCTGAGAAGGATTGACCGTCCAGGCTGCCTTGTCCAGTTCCGCCGGATAGCGCGATGCAATGTAGAAATCGGACAATCTTCTGAACAGATGGGCGGTGTCTTCTGGAACCGTGAGTGAAGCGACCTCAGCCAGCCGCATAAGATTGTGAAGACGGGGCGGCAGAGCTCTCGTGCGTTTGGCGATGAGCGCTTTGAGCATTTTCTCAACCGCCTGCTGACAGCAGAAAAGGACGTAGAGATAACGGCCAGTGTCAAGCATGGCATGAGCCGTCTCAATGTCATAACGGGATTGGGCCACCCACTTTTCTGCGGCATCAGTCATGACGCATATTGCTCCATGTGTCATCCTATAACAGTCTTGCGGACCGCGCCACTGCCTTCGGCGGCATGAGAATCGGTGCAAATAATGCTGGGAGTATATCCCAGTGACCTATCCTCTCCAGGCTGATCAAGCAGGTACTGTCTGCGACAACGGGCTCTTTCACAGATCGATCTCTTGGCGTAATTCCTCAGGAGAATAATCAAAAATCGCAACGCGATACTGCCCCAGCACGTCCATAAAAGCCCGCTTTGAAAATCCAGCCAGCTTCGCCGCTTGCCCAAGCGAGACTTTCCCGACCTCATAGAGCTTGACGGCAAGGAGAAGCTTCGCTTCATCCTCTGACAAACTAAAAGGAAGGGTGATTTTCAATTCGCCCGTAGCCATTTTTCCTCCAATGTTAACCTCTGACTGCGTCGATCCTTACAGCGTACTATACAACAACGGACCCACAACGCTGCATATGAACTGGACGATACGGACATCTACCGGAGAATTACATCGTCGTCTTGCGACGCCGTGATATCTTCTTCGGCGGCTCCCACGCCTTGATCTGGTCGAGGGTTGTACCCATTTGCCGGGCTTCTTCCTGGACAAATCCTTCGAAGTAGTCGCCCATATGCATGCCGAACTCAGGGTCGAGGTCGTTGTACCACTGCTTGAGCCAGGGTAGCAGCTCAATCAGGCAGGCCAGCAGCGGCACCAGACGTGGATCATCGCTACCACCGCGGCGTTCCTGGATGTCGACGTAATAGGCACTGATCGCACGTGCCCGTTGCAAATGGTCATAGCCGGCCCAGGCGATGACCAACATTCCGTCTTCGCCTTCGCAGTGCGGGAAGCTGATCCAGCGTTCTTTGGGCACATCCAGCTTGCCGCGCAGCCGCCAGGAGGTGCTGGTCTGGAAATCGCTGCTGGTATATTTGGGTGGGACGGGGATTTTGTCATTGGTCATTTGTTTTTTGTCATTTGTTTTTGAACCAGTGACCAATGACAAATGACCAGTGACCATTTGAGCATCTTCCTGTCGCTGCAAGTCCCAGGTCTGTTCCCATGCAGCCCGTTTGCGCAGGCCGCTGGGTTTGTAGCGCAGGGCCGGTAGCAGTGGCACACTTTCGGCCTCGACCAGTTCGGCGACCAACAGGGCCACGTCAAACGCGGGATCGTCGCGGTACAGCTCGCCAACCTGCATGAAGTCGGCGTCGTGTCGGACCGCGTCGGCCAGCCGGGCAGTGGAGATGAGCGAAACGTCAATCTTCGCTGTGGGCGTGCCCTCGTCGTTCATCCGACCGTCGAGGTCGAAGTAACTCTCCAGTCGATCCAGCAGCCAGTTGCGCAACGCCTTCTCCAGTTGCGACTCCCACGGCTCGGTGTTCCAGCGGCGTTTGTATTCGGGTTGCTCGATCAGGCCGATATTACGGTCGGTTTCAATCAGCTCGATGCGACGTTCGACGAGTTTGCGATAGTCCTCCGGCCACTTGGCGGGAATCTCAGTGATTGGCGTCGAGCCATGGCGCTCGAACCAGGTGGTCTCTTGTTCGCCTGACGCCATCTTGCGGGCCATGACAATCTCGCAAGCGCGCTGACCGAGTGCAATGGCAGGCAATTCAAGTTGATCACTAGAGGTATCGCGGTAACAGAGATTTTGGTCTGTGATGCCGTAAAGTGTGTAACAGCGCCAGTCGAGTTCTTCTTGCAGAGCAATCATGCTGCCGAGCAAGGCGACTGCCCTGTCTTTGTGAGCAGCGAGAGCAGTGCGGGACAGGGGGAAGCGTGCCGCCAGTTGCGATGGAAGATGCGTTTGCCACTCCTGCGCCAGACGGTCCAGAGTCGCAGCGAGGTCGCAGGGCTGCTCGGAAGGAACCGGGAACTTCTGTAGTCCGGTGCCAGTAAATTCGTAGAAGTTTTCAAAGGCAATGGTGGTTTGACGTGCACCCTTGTCATCTACCGTACTGCCTTTGTTGTGGAACACCTGCTTCATCCAGAAGCACGCCGTTGAACTGTTGAGCAGGCCGAGTAGGGCGAGATGATCCTCCTCGGTGGCGTCGCTGGGCAACTTGATGATTGGCGCCGAACGGTTGAAGACCTTCCCGCCGCGGTCGAGCACGAAGTGGTTGTGCGTGGCGACGAAGGCAAACGCGATGGACAGGGGGGTACGAAAGCGTTCGCGAAAAAACATCGAGTACTCATACCACTCCAGCCCGCGCTCAAGCTGAGTTGAGCCGTAGGCAACTCGATCAGAAAGCTGTGTTCTCCAAGGCCACAAGGATCGCTGTGTAGCCTCTGAAGCGGAAACGTGAAGTGTATGAGGATCATAAGGCCATATAGCGCCAGGGGTGTCGTGAATACTCCAATCACGGATCTCTTCTCCCGCCACTAATGGCCTAACTTCAGATGCAAGAATCCTCTTCCGAAACGCAACGTTCGCTGAGACAAGATAAACTTCATCCTCGCGAGTAACTGCACCAAAACCAATCTCTGTACACACATCATCAAGCGTTTTATCAGCCAGAGCATCAAGCTGCGCTTTTAACTCAGCAGCACCACCGCCGCCGATGCTCCACGGATGCTTGGCCAACGTTTCTCTTGGCACAGCAGTCACGCTGACGAACTCATTCTGCGATCCCACTTGGTCCAGGTGCTCCACAATCGACCGCCATACCTTGCCCTGGGCTGGATCATCCGGCGTGCTAGGCTCCCCGCGTATGCCAAGCACGGCACGCACCTCACGACTCACAGGAATGCGGTGGCGGCCAAAGAGAATGACCGTGGGTGTTCCATGTCCAGGGATGTACGCGCCGGAGGTGTCAATTACATGCGTCAGGTCGATGCGTGGCAAGAACTCCTCGATGAGCTTCTTGCCAAACTCGCGCTTCATGAACGAGTTGGCGGTAATCATGCCGACATAGCCGGCAGGCTGCGCGTCCTGCCCCTGGACAGCCAGTTCAAAGAAGCGTTCGGTGAAGGGCACTGCGAGCGAATACTGTCGATGACACGTCGCAAAACGCTGCCGATACGCCTGGTTGAGCGCCTGATCCTGGACCGTGAT
>CAYPBX010000183.1:808-5729 GCA_964409075.1 uncultured Candidatus Obscuribacterales bacterium | reverse complement strand
CTAGCACGTCCTGGTGAGTCCACCACCACTCTCCCCAGAGGTTCTCTTCTTCACTGTCTGTGGTATCAACCAGCTCTTCGCGAGGATCGCCGGACACCACCTCGGCACCACTTGGCAGAGCAGCATCGAGTATTACATAAGGAAGTGCCAGCGGCGTCTCGAGGTAGAGCTTCATAAGCACGGTCTCGCCGGCGCGTATTGTTGAATTCCCAAGAGGTACTGCCTCGAATCTGATGGTCTCGTTGCTGCCTGATTGTTTTGCGGTGAGGCGGAAAAACTCTCGTTTGACTCTAATACCACCAGGGGACGAGTCGATCTTCAGATGATCACCAGGGCTCAGATCCTTGACATAGCTGAGCAGGCTGTTGTAGTAGAGCCTGCCGGGGCCATCCTTGGACAATGTCAAGGTTTGCGATCTGCGCTTAACAGGTATATCGATGACCTTCTCGGCCTGGTACATGTTGGCAGGGTCGAAGCTGATGTCTGCCAGCAAGCGCTCGCTGCCTGCCAGCCGGCAATCTGCCTTGAAGTTCGTCTTGCGCAAGCCAGAGGATGCCAGCTCCTCCTTCAGAAGGGCCAGGAAGACCCGTGCGGTTGTTTTCGTGTTGTCCCAGCCGTCTTTGCCTTTCTGCAATAGGAGCCAGTTTTTGATGCTCTCGATGCGCTTGATGTTCTCCGGCTCCATCAGGACTACCGCCTGCAGTGCAAGGGCCGTTGTCTCTGAGTCCGTGAACCTGTAGGTGTAGCTGTATGGCCAGGATTCTTTGATGAGTTTTTGCAACAACGTTTTGCTGTGAGCCCACTCCATGTATTCTCCAGACTGATTCGCTAGCCCGATCAGGTGTTGATAGCACAGCCTGGCTGCCTGATCATCGCCTGATTTGCTGAAGACCAGGGTCATGAGGGCAAGTGCCTCCGGACCGCAGCGATTGATTCTTGCTAAGAGCGAGGAGCGCAGCGGCGCTGGCAGGGTGTATCCGGTGTTGGAGAGCGCTTTCAGCGCCATGGCAAAGTCATTCATTCTCTCCAGATCGGCCAAGGGCTCTTTGGGGCGTTTCGGGTCGGCAAGTTGTCGCCAGAGGGCAGGAAGCTGCTTTTTCAGCCACTGGTGTCCCTGCTTCCAGCCGTCCCACGGAACGGTGTACCCGGCCTCTTCTACCAACTCAAAGCCGTCGAGTACCAGCGCTGTCATGTAGAGATCACTTGAGGCATACTGCCACCACCCCCAGCCTCCGTCATAATTCTGATAATCGCGCAGCCGTGCTACAGCTGCCGTGAGAACGTCCTGGAACTTGCGCTTGTGCGTCTCCGGCAGTGGCAGTCCCAGCTCCTTGTTGAGCCGCATGGCGACCACCGACGGAACGAGCCGGCTCATCGTCTGCTCGGTGCATCCGTATGGATAGTCGATTAGAGCGCTGTAGTTGCCCACTACAGCGCCCAGGGTCGAGGCGGACAGAGAGAGCTTCAAGCGGGCTGTCTCAATCTTGTCTTTGGCGCTGAGCATCGCTGGCCAGCTGGCGCTATCGCGATCTCGAGTCAGGACCCCTCCGGAGGCAGAAAGGGCTGAAAGCCCCAACGGCAGAACCTGAATCGGGTGCTCGACCGCATCGGAGGCGCCACGGCCGACAGCGCTGACGGCAATCTCTGCACGGCCTGGCTTAACCAGACTGACCGGCCAGGATAAGCGCCTGGCCTTGTCAGGACCTACAGTCAGGCTCTGCTTGAGAGGGGCGCTTACCTGGAGGTGATCGCTGGCCTTCAGCGTCAGCTTCACGCTCTGCATGGCTTTGGTGTAGTTGTGCACTATTGCCGTTATGGAGCTGCGGTCTCCCTGGCTGAAGAAGCGCGGCAGGGCTAGGCGAACGAAGAGGTCCTGAGTGGAGATTATCGTGTCTTTTGCGGATCCAACGTCGGTGTCAAGGTTGATACCACGCACAGTGGCACGCCAGGTTGTGAGATTGTCGGGCAGCTTGATGCTGGCTGAGGCGGTGCCGGTTGCGTCGGTAGTGAGGTCGGGAAGCCAGGCGGCCGTATCCCGGAAGTCCTTGCGCACTCTTGCTCCTGCCATCTTGTCTGGCCCGCCGGAGTACTCTTCCGGAAAGGACGAGACGGTGGTCACGGAGTTGCCACGCGGTCCGAAGAAAAAACGCTGTATGTCGGGAGCCGGATCGGGGCGGATCGCATACATGCTCTCGTCCACTAGCGAGAGGGAAAGCTCGACGTTGGTGGCCGGGCGGCCTGTACGATCGGTGGCTTTAACGCTGTATCTCACAGTATCGCCCGAACGGTACTCCTCTTTATTCGTGCTGATCTCCATATTCAAAAAATGTCCCAGCGGTGAGACTTTGAGCGGGACAGACTGCTCATAGTACTGGCGACCTCGCCCAACAAACGTTACACTGACCCAGACGTTCGGCTCGTACACCTTCCTGACCGGGATCTCTATGAGCCTGGCGCTGGCGGTCATGGGGATGGCCCGGTACTCGTGTATCTTTTCCCCTTCGATGCAGACGATCGCTTCGCTGCCTTCCGAGCCCGTTACCGGTGCTGTGATAAGTACTCGGGCTGTATCGCCGGCTCTGTAGACCTTCCTGTCCAGCACCACTTGCAGTGGCTGCTTCTGAGCCTGTGCCTCGTCGAGAAGATATGGTTGTGCCTGGCTGGCGATCCAGACACTGGTCTGAGCGTAAATCGTGTGTCCGCTTCTGTCAGGCGCGCTGGCAGTCAGGTAGTAGGCTCCTGTAGGCAGTGAGCCCGGTGTTTTAATCGACAGAGCGGCTTTCCCATCAGCCCCGGTTCTGGCCAGGGCGATCCCTTCGACCTTCTGACCATGGTATCTGCTCTTGACCGAATCCCAGCGCCAGCGTGAAAGCTCAACCGTGACCGTCTGCCCGCCTGCGGGCTTGCTGCTGTAATCGTAGAGAGTGACGGCAGCTTTGACCGGCTCCCCTGCTTTGACTACATACTGGTCGGGGGTTAGATCCAGGGCGAGATCTCCTGCTGTCACATTCAGGTATCCGGAGCCTATGACCGTCATGCGGCTGAGATCGGTAACAGCAGCCTCTATCTTGTAGCGCTGGTCGCCGAAGTCTACACCGAAGGGGCCCTCTTTCGGCGGACGGACTGGCTTTGTCTTGAAGTCAATGACTGCTTCGCCAGTCTCGTCGGTCCAGGCGTAACCTTCATAGACAAGGTCCCTGCCAAAATAGGCATATTCAGAGCCTTCATAACTCTCATCAAAGAAGGCGTCATACGCCTGACGGGGGAAGATCGTCGCTGCCAGCTGCGGGTAGGGTGAGGCGAATATTGAGTACCGTATCTTGGCTCTGGCTACCGGCGCTCCAAAATAGTAAGTCGCCCGTATCCTGGCACGTGCCCCCGCCCCTGCTACCACGCGGCCGGCAAGTGGCCTCACCTCGACCTTGTACTGGGGTTTGCGGTACTGGGAGACCTCAATCTGCTCGTAATCGCATTTTCCATCTGGGTATGTGAAGGTGACAGAGTAGGAACCGGTTCTGCCTGATGCCGGCAACTGAAGGATTCCATTCCAGGTCCCGTGGAGGCTCGTTTTCACGCTGCCCTCATAGAGCTTTGTGTTGTCGGGATCTTCCACGAGCACCTTGACCGTTGAGCCGGCAGGCAGGCGCCTGAAGCCTTCCGGCGTGAGCTGGCGAGAGATTACCTTGTAGGCCACTGTCTGGCCGAGCCGGTAGACTGGCTTGTCAGTGTAGAAGTAGCTGTAATGCCGGCTCCTGCTTTCCGGGTTGAACCAGAGCCCTCCCCAGGCCTCGTGTGGTCCGTCCCTTGCTGCCACCACCAGATTGCCGTCCCCGCCGCCTTTAAGCGATGAGGGATTAGCCATGGCTGCGAAGCCGTCCGGACCCGTCAGTCCCCGGCACACCAGCCTATGTGTCCATGCGTCGATATCTACATTTTCTTCGTTCAACTGGAGCACTGCCCGGTCCTTAACGATCCCTGACAATATCTCCACGGCAACAGCGGATTTTGGTCTCAAGGTGACCAGGTCGACAGCTCGCACCAGCGTCTGCCTGGAGTCCTGCTTGATAATCAACCCCAGATCTGTTACTTGAAATCCCATCACATTCCAGTCCGACCGGCCCGTCTGGTTGGAGACCTCGGCCAACGCCAGATAAAAACCGGGGGGAAGAGGCTTGGCAAGCTTGATGTGCTTGCGCGCCCAGTCGGCATCAGCTCCACTGATTGTACGCGTGAGGGTGAGGATCGGCTTGCCGGAGGTAAACGGTCTTCCTCTGGCGTTGTGGCGCTTGTAAATCCTGAGGTCAGTGCTGATCTCAAAAGGCAGGTCGCTCTTCACCCGCCAACGGAGCATGAGGAGGCGCAGGTCCTGCCGGTAAATCTGCACGCGCATCTCTTCAGCGCCGGATACCGAGACCCAGAAGTAAGGCGACTCTGCAGTCGTGAAGACACGCGTGTTGGAAGCGACACTGACTGAAGGCGGTAGCAGCGACATTCTGAATACTGCAGGTATCCTGGTTGTCTTGCCGTCCTCGACGAAAATGCCGTACCTGTATGTAGTGCGATAGCCTGTGGCGTGGAGCTTCAGTATGTACTCCCCGGCTGGCAGCTGGTCCAGCTGGAAGCTGCCGTCCGGGTTTACCCATACTCCTCGGGATACATCGTCGTCATGCAGACTGGCGAGAGCGTATACCCTGTGCTCCCTGAGCGCCTGGCGGTAGAGGCCAAAGCCGGGTTGCTCGAGAGCAATTTTCCCTGTAATGGAGCCGACCGGTTGCGAGAGCGCCGCCGCCGCCGCTGCCAATACCAGCGCTTTGAGGAGGACAAACTCCCAGGAGGTAAAGAGCTTCCAGTTCATCGCCTATCGGTCTCCAGATCAACTTCAATGCGGTAAAGCTGGCAGGACTCACCAGCAGGTAACCCT
>CAYPBX010000183.1:0-798 GCA_964409075.1 uncultured Candidatus Obscuribacterales bacterium | reverse complement strand
TCTTGCCTGCACCAACTGATAATGGGCATCGGCAGTCTCGCCGGGCAGTATTACGGCAGAGCGGCCCGCGCTTCGGACCATAAGTCCGTGTCTGAGCGGATTTTGTCCATGTAGTGTTGCAATGGGAATTACCTGCCTGACTACTGTGACCTGGCTGTCGAGCTGGTCCAGCTCATCTCTGGCAAGGGGCTCATATCTGTAATCATGCGTGATTGCAGCTAAAGTTGTCTGGGCAGTAGCTTTGACAAGGTCGGGCTGCTCGGGCAGGAGCGAACCCCAGCAGGCTCTCGGTTTGCCGTTTAAGCTAAGGGTGACAAAGACCCCCCGGCATTTGCGGTAGCGCTCAGGTACCGGCAGGCTGTTTATGAAACCGGTCACTCTGGCGCAGCCGTCCTGTTGCCGGCGGAAGTGGAATTCCAGCGTCTGCCTGACGATGTTACACAGGGAGGTTGCCTGTCTCGGTTCCGCTGCGTCTATAGATAGGCAGTAGAGGGCAGCTGCCAGCACAAGGCCCAGGATATTTACAGAACACGGTTTGGGTGCAGGTTGCATCGGGACTTTCTGACTGGCTTGCGCTGAATTTATGAGTATCTGTTGCAACTTAACGCCTGGAGGTGGATTTTCCCGGTTACACTACCTGTGGGCAGCGGTTATCAAGCGAAATCTTTATGACAACCAGAGTTTCCGGAGGAAACAAGGATAAGTTTACCGGCAGGAGGCAGTTTCTCAAGTTGCTATTTGGACTTGGTGGCGTTGGGCAGGTAAAGGCAGCTGCTGCAGGACGCCCTGTTCCCCGAC
>CAYPBX010000182.1:0-5748 GCA_964409075.1 uncultured Candidatus Obscuribacterales bacterium | reverse complement strand
AGGCGCGCTTGCTCATGCAGGGATTCGACCGCAAAGGTCGCGACCTCCACCTGGATG
Source organism: uncultured Candidatus Obscuribacterales bacterium (assembly GCA_964409075.1). Taxonomy (GTDB): domain Bacteria; phylum Cyanobacteriota; class Vampirovibrionia; order Obscuribacterales; family Obscuribacteraceae; genus CAYPBX01. Next base: position 5,691 of record CAYPBX010000182.1, on the reverse strand, counting down.
GCAGGAGATCCTGGGTGAGCCAGGTCATCGAGACGACCGCGGTAAACATAAAATACGCCCGGCGGGGCACCAGTTATGGCGAGTATCTTGCGCCGGGCAACATCGTCCAGTACCAGAAGACGGTCGGACTTCCGGGGCAGGAGCTTGAGCAGCTGGTCAAATATCATGTGGACAGCAGAGGAAACCTGCAGAAGACATTTATCAACGACTCCCCCGGCATCGGCATCGACGAGCTTGGCGACATTCACAATCAGATTGTCGGCAGGCAAGAGACAGACTTTGTCATCCGCGGTCATGAATCTACCCGCGGCGGTCGCTTCTACAGCGATGCCGACTATCCGCGCGGCGCGGTGAAAGTAGTCAAAAGCAGCGAAGATCTCAGGAATCACCTCCTGAATCTCCAGCAGGAGAGGAACATGCCCGCCATCCTGCTCGTGCATACAGGACACCAGTTCTTCGACAACGGCACAGGCGGAGCTCATGTGGTCAACATAAGGCGCATCTATCAAGATCAGCAGGGCAGGTGGCTTGCCGACCTGACCAATCAGTGGGGAAGCGAGCACAACAGGCAGGTAACGATTGACAAGCTCTTCGAGCTGACCGGCCCACCGCCTCTTCGCTCAGCGGAGAGGGGTCGCTGGTTCTGACGGGAGTATTCGAGTGAACAAGGAGCAACGAATTATCTTAAGAGATTGTGGCACGGTGTCAGCGATGGAGCTGCCGACCGGCTGGGTGAAAGCTCCTGCTCCACCAAGACATGAATTTAATACCGGAACGTTGCATAAGTTTCACGCCGCCGGCGATGTTGATGTTCAAATATGCAGTTATCAACGTGGCACGCCTCTATCGGCAAAATCATCAATGGCTTTGACCAAGATCCTTGCAGAGAGCTCCCACATACTTACCCACGATGAGATATGGGATTTACAGGAGGTTCTGGGCAACATTATGCTGGAGGAGGAGTTCGCACTGACCAGCGCCAGAACATTCGTCCTGAAGGGGCGGCCGGTGCTCGCAGTCGAAGGGCATTGGTTGCAACTCAATTGCAAGAGCTACTCGATTTTTGTGGCCGAAAGTGACACAGGCTCCACTGTGCAGCAGATCTACTTCGCGGCTCCACCAGACAGGTACGATCAAAACTGGAACCTGGCAGAGGCCGCGCTGGAATCAATCATCTGGGCTGACCTTATCTGAGAACGATTCTCAAACCTGCTTCAAGCACACAGAGAAGGTTTTCACAGCTATCCTCGTTGCGCGTGCCGTGTAAAATGGTTCTGTCGTGAAAGCGCAATCTCAGATGTGACATCGTGACATCCCTGCCTGAAGTTCTACACAACATATCCGACCACACGCAGACATTATTTAGAGTGCTCGGTGAGCCAGGTCTTGGCGAAGACTTTACCAGCCGCCTTTCCGAGCACATGTACCTGGAAGAGCAGGAGAACTCCCAGAAGCTCGAGGAGCTAAACGGTACCAATCCGTCCCCGCTTACCCGGAAGCTTCTCGACCACAGCATTCTCCTGCAGAAAATGATGAGTGATACAACCATACCGGTCGACCTGAAGCAGGAAGTGCTGCACCATTTCATGGAGGAGCACCAGCAGTGGCAGGCGGAGCTGGGCACAATTTCGCCGGAACCCTCTTCAGCAGGACAAAGCTACAAAGTCCAGGAGAGTTCTGCCGGCCAGGCGGATGAAAAGTTCAGAGAGGAACAGCAGGAAAGACGGGCAGAGACAAATTGGACTGTTGGCCCGATGTGGCAGCAAGGAGGCTAAGGAAGTGTGGAGCACTCATCAGAAACTCGCCGAGCTACCCCTAGCAGCAGATCAAGCGGAGCGCATGAGGCAAGCAGCCATTGCCGAGGTGCGCCGGACCGTTGTCGCCCGCCGTCTGGTTGCGCTCTTCGGACCGTTGGGAGCTGGCGTTGAGAGCGTACCGCTGGAGAGCATCCGCAAGGACGAACGCGCCGAGATAGACCTGGAAGGTAAACCGGACGCTCATCCGATTGGAACGCACGAGCGGGAGACCTATGTCCGAGTGCCGCTCATTTATAAGGACTTCCTCATGCACTGGCGCGATGTTAAGTGGAGTCAGGACATAGGTGCTCCGCTTGATGTCACCAACGCCATAAGAGCCGCCCACCAGGTGGGGCATGCCGAGGACAACCTCCTTTTCAACGGCTCGGCGGATCTTAAGGTGCACGGATTATTGAACTGGCCAGGATCGCTGAGCATCAAGGGCGGAGACTGGAACCAGGCTGGAGTGCCGGTCAAGGATGTATACGCAGCCATAAGCAAGCTCCTGGAGGCAAACCACCACTTCCCTTACGCGCTGGTTACCTCGCTGGACCTGTATGAGACGCTTGTGAAACCGGTACGCGAATCGCCGGTCCTGGAGCTCGAGCAGGTCAGGCAGATATGTGAGGACGGAGTCTCCTGGAGCCCGCAGATTCCTGCCGGGACTGTTGCCGTCGTCTCAACCGGCGCTCAGAATTTCGACATTGCCGTGGCCGAGGATCTGCAGGTCGCCTACCTTGGACCCAGCGACATGAACTACCGCTTCCGCGTCTATGAATCGCTTGTTCTTCGAGTTAAACGGCCAACAGCCATCTGCGTCATCAAAGCAAAGAGCAGCGCCAACTGACAGCTGCCACACCACGGTCAGGACACCTGAGCTACACTTTGTCGTGCAGCTGGGGCCGGGCGCGGTCGGCCAGTCACCAGTATTTCCCGGCAGCGTCATCTCCGTCAGTCACGCCCTTTCGGTATTGGCAGAGAGGGTGGGGAGCCTTTAAAGCGGGACGCTCCAACGATCAAGAAAAACTAGCGGTTTTTGTCTACAATGACAACCATGGGCGCGGCCTATCAAACCTGACCGAATCGCCTGCGCGTGCATAGGCAGACTCCAAATTCATGCAGTCAGAGCCGCTGCACGCTTAAGCAACCTACATCACCTGGTTGCAGCAGTCAGGCTCGGCCTTCAGGAAGGTCACCCTCACCTTGCTCCCCTCCTGGGTAATCACCTGCGCCGGCTTCACCGCCTTAACGGTAGCCTCCCCGCTGGCTGTGATTACACTTGTCCCGTGAGCACCGACAATCGCGCGTTCTGAAGCTAAGACAGAAGCATTGTCCCTGGCTTTGACGGATACGTCTCCGCAGGCCGTCACCTTACAATTCCCAAGAGCCAGGACAGTCACATGATCGGTGGCAATGACCTCAGCGTTATCGGTTGCCAGAACGGTGACATTGCCGCTGGCTGCGACCTTGCTGTTGCCATAAGCCTCTACAACCGCGCTTTCTGCAGCATCGACCTGGGCAAAATTACGGGCAATCACCCGGCAGTTCTCACGAGCTTTGACCTTCGAGCCAGCAAACGCATGTACCGCAGCATTCCCAAAGGCCTCCACCTCGGTTGTGCCGTAAGCGCGGATAACAGCGTTGTTCTCAGCTGTGACCTTCGATGATCCATAAGCATCGATGTGCGCGCTGCGATGAGCTATCACCTGAGCATCACGTATCTCCACAGAGCCTTCCCAGTAATGTTTTAGAGCTTCGGCTGCGCTGGCCGCCGCAACAGTTGCTGCCATAGACACAATTAACAAGGGTAGTTTTGTTTTCATAACTCCAGTCCCCATTAGTCTTCTAAGCAATTCCATCTGCCCGGCGAGCCCGCGCTCCGTGAGGTCTCAAACCCGAGACCTTACCTGTGCTTCACGCCTTCGAAGCGCCCTCAGGTTAGCATCCGTCATCTCTCTTGACAATAGATCATCTCTCAAGCAGGGGGGATATCCCCACCGATTAAGGACAACGGCCAGACAAGCAGGGCAAAGAGTTAAGAATGCGCCAGGCCGCTAATTCCAGACCTCAAAAGCCAGTCCAGGAGGCAGCTTCTCCAAAATGCCGACCTCCAGCGTCGATTAAAGGTTAACCGCCGCCGTGACGGTCTCTAGATCTCGGCGCAGCCTCTCCTTGAAATCGGGAGCAAGTCCCACATGCACATTGAAAATCGTCCCGGCCCTATCTAAGATTATTGTCTGCGGAATGCTCTTGACCTCAAAGAGATTGGCTGTCTGTCCATCCGGGTCGAGCGCAGCCTCGAGCTCTAGCTTCTCCTCTTCGAGAAATGCCTCGACTTTCTCCTTTGCTTCCTGAAGATTGACAGCAATAAAGCGAACTCCGCGTTTTTTGAATTCGTCTGCTATCTCAGCCACGACCGGCAGCCCTCGCTTGCAGGGCGAACACCAGGTAGCCCAGAAATCAAGCACAAGTATTGAATCGAGACTCTCGCCAGCAAACTTGATCTCCTGCCCATCAACAAGTTTAAGCGCAAAGCGCGGTGCCTTCTTGCCCACCAGCGGGTTCTTGCTCTGCTGATCGCCAATCTGAAGGAAGGAATCTACCCGGCGCGCATCATGCGGCACTACAAAGCGGAAGAGTTCCGGATCCAGATCTGCCTTTGGATTAAAGTCGCCATAAGAGACAGTAGCGGTCATCTTCAGTCCTGCCCATTCAGGCGGCAGAACCCCCTGGCTGGCGAAACCTGCGAACGACTTGGAGATATCGCTCACCAGCATCTTGGGTACCGGTCTATCCGACTGGGAAAGCCACAGGTCAGTGATGCTGCGTTTCGTGTTAAAACGAAGATGATGGCAGATCGCATCGCCAAGCTCTCGCTGCCCCTGGTACTCCAGGTCGGTCATCTCGGCTGTAAGCAGGGTGTAAGGCTCCCGGGCAAGGAGATGTTGCAGAAGCGACAGACGCACAAAGCCTCCGGTTATTATGGTGAACTCTGGATCGGAAAACAGGGCCTCAAAAGAGTCGGGTCTGTCGACCTGCCGGTAGGCCTTGGCCTTCTCGATAAAGTAAAACGCCGTTGTCCCGTCAGAGACCACGAGTGCTCCGCCCTCTTCAGAGCGAATGCGCACCGATACCTTGTCGGGCTTTTGCAGGGCAAAGTCCATCACCGACGTGTGCGAAATGTTGGTGTCCTGAGCTTCTGTGCTTGTGGTATTCACAAGGCGCATGCTAAAGGAGCCGATTAGGCCAAAATGCTCGGCAAGCGAGCGCAAAGCCTCTTCAGCTCTCTTGTCCGCTACCATGGAATCCATCGTTGCTGTCTCGTAACCGCTGCCCCAACACCCGTACCTGGTCGCCTGGGATAGGCTCAGCCAAGAAGCCAATCATATCGGCCCGGCAGCCTTCCCTGCGTTGCCACCGCCTAGGCGCGCCCGACTCCAGCCCGGCCTATATAGAAAGGTACCAGCTGCCGTCTGGCGCCAGCTAGACCTGCCTGTCATATTGTTCCACAAAGACACGAGCTTCACTTACTGCCGCATCGCGTGTTTGCAATCCGGCTTAGGCAATATCCCCGGGAGAGATTGTTGTCATGAATGGATAATTACCTTAAGGAGGCAGGAGTGATGATCAAAAGAGCGTCTTTTATCTTGATGAGCCTTATGCTCCTGGCGCTGCAGGCCGGGCAGGTTCTGGCAGCAGAGGAAGAAACCGGAGCCGCCGCCGGCAGCTCTTCCACAACTTCTGCTATCACCAGGGAAGAGAGCTTAGCTGGCGGTGTTTGCCGAAAGGCAGCAGCGCTTGCAGTCGGGTTCGTGGTCGGATGTCCGGTGGCGATGGTACGCAGCACCGGTGAAGAGATTAAGACCGGAACAATGGAGTGGACCGGCGGGCGGAC